>CAZPZJ010000016.1:0-21052 GCA_964591055.1 uncultured Leptospiraceae bacterium | reverse complement strand
GGCTGAAAATCGAATTTCGGCTTTTCACCCCATTCGCGGATCATCACGTTATCGTTCTCGTCGCGGCCCTCGGGCACGGAATCGTCCAGGACATTGGGCAGCGACAGCGCCGCCTCGTCGAACAGCGCGCTGATTTCATCGAGCTTGGCCTCGATGCCCCTGATCGAATCCGATACGCCCTGCACTTCGCCCATCAGCTCCGCCGCGTCCTCACCCCGCGATTTGCGCCCGCCGATTTCCTTTGATAGCCGGTTGCGCTTCTCGCGCAGCTCGTCGCCCTGCTGAATCAGAGCGCGACGCTCCCCGTCGATCACGCGGAAGCGGTTGAGGTCAACCACGCCTTCCATGTTGCGTTTTTTCAGCACGGTACGGATCAAATCGATATTTTCACGGATCAGCTTCGGATCAATCATTGCGCTCTGTTCTCCAGGAAATCGTTCATTGCGGGGCCGTATGGGACCCGCGACCACAGTATACGGGGACGTGCGCGGCATTTGTCAAGAAAGATTGGCCCGGAACGAGCGACGGCCTTCCCGCCGGGGGAAGGCCGCCCATTGCACGCCGGATGGAAACGATCTTCTACGGCGTGAACATGAACACCGGCGGCATCAGGTACTTGAGGTCGTCGCCGTCCATCTTGTCGGTGATGTGCTTGTACGTCCGTTTTTTCATTTCGGCGAGGGTCTGGCGCGGCTTCGTGAAGGTCCTTGCGAACGCCACCGCTTCCGCCAGCGTTTCCTCGGGGCCCGCGCACGCCTTGCGGATCACGTGGTGCTGTTCAAGCTCCTGCGCTCCAACGCGGCGGCCTGACCACTTCATGTCGAGGAAGAGGTGATAGGGTATGGCCTTCTTCACGAACTCGATCATGGACGGGGTGAACTGGATGTTGATGTCCACTTCGGGAAAGCAGAAGAAGCCCCTGTCGGCCCTCATGAAGCGGAAATCGCACGCGCACGCCAGCATCGCTCCGTTGCCGAACGCATGGCCGGTGATGGCCGCGATGGTGGGAAACGGCGCCATCACGCAGAAGCGGAACACCTCGTTGTGGCGAACCAGCCACTCGCTCATGGCCTTGACGTCGTTCTTCTCCATCAGCGGGGCCATCCACCCGAGGTCAACCCCCAGACACCAGTTCTTGGGATCGCTCGACGTGATGACCATCGACTTGATGTCAGTATCAGCCACCATCTCATCGAAAGCCTTCAGCATCGCTTCGGTATAATCGGGATTATGCCTGTTTTCGCCGTTGTTCATGGTCAATATGGCAACGGTTCCGTCCTTCTTCCATTCTACAATCGCCATTGTTGCCTCCTGGACTGATTAAAATGACTGCTGCGCGCTCCCCTGAACAGCTTCGCGCGCCCGCCCCCCGTGTCCGCGCGAAGCGCTCTCTCTTCGCTCTGCGCGGGAACCGCATAACATGTACTGAGGTAAAACACCGTTGAACATGAAAAAAATCAAGACAATTTTATCGCCCGCGGCAGATGCGGAATCATGAACACCTCAGTCTTTCCCGCACAGGAGGTCGCGAAGGTGCTCCCTGTCATGCTCCCAGAACCACAGCACCAGAAACCTGTTGGCTTCTCTTAAAAACTGGGAACGGTAAAACGAGCGCTCGCCTTCGGCGTTCCAGATACCCTTCCCCAGCTTTTTCGCCTGCGCTTCGTAACGCTCGAATTCATCAAAGCGGGAGCAACGGCTCTTGCGGTACACCCGCGCGTAGCCGGTCTGCAGCAGCCAGGCGCACACGTCCGTTTCCCCCTGCCGCACGTAGGCGAGGAGCCTGCCGTGAATGTCTTTTTCAAACTCCCCTCCGCGCCCGCCGGTGAGGACGACCGGCCTGCCCTCAAGCGCCCTCGTGACGGCCCGGGAGACCTCGGATCCAAGGTACTCCACGTAGCCGTAGCGCCGCTTGTACGATTCAGGCGCATCGACGCCCAGCAGGCGCACTGTTTTCTCGCGCCCGTCATCAAACCGGACTTTCACTGTATCGCCGTCGAGCACCGAGGAGATCCTTGCCCGGACACCGGATTCCTCCGCGCCCGAAACGAGCGGCCATGCGCATGCCAACACGATTCCCGATGCGACCAGCGCCTTCCTGCACGAGATTCTCATTGAGGACCTTCTGTATGTATCGCTGAATGCGCTCAATTCCCGGAGAGCGCTCTTTCAATTGAAAACCTTTCACACGAATTGCAAGAAATTTTTCACACACAGCCTGAACAGGGAGCACGGAGGACAACGCAGGGCGAAAAGGAGAGATGAAGCGGAGGGATATGTGGTCAGGGACGGAATCGAACCGCCGACACGAGGATTTTCAGTCCTCTGCTCTACCGACTGAGCTACCTGACCGCCTGAAACGCAAGCATTACAATTTCTACTCGATAAAAAGTCAATAATAAATTTTTCAGCCTGTTTTTTTATTGCATAACCGCGCATTTTGTCAGTTGTTATTTCCATGAAAAAAACGCCTCTCGCGTTCATACTGCTGTGCGTTCTCACCTGTTTTGCGACAGTGTTCGCCGGAACGGGTGATTTTCACTACCGGCGCGGGCTCGCGCTGTTCGAAGGGAGACAGTATTCGTTCGCCTTCGAGGACATGCAGCGGGCGCTCGCGGAAGACCCGGCGATGTACCAGGCCCACAACATGATCGTCCGCATCCTCACAATGCGAAAGGAGTACATAAAAGCCAGGACGCACTGCGAACAGTCCCTCGCCATCAACGACGCGCAGCCTGACACGCATTACCGGTGCGGCGAGCTTTCGGAACTTTTTTACGATTCCACCAAAGCGCGGCATCACTTCTCGCGGGCGGTGGAGCTGGATCCGGGTCATAAACTCGCCCACCTTGCGCTCGTGCGCCACCTCATCGCTGAAGGCGACCGGAACGGCGCCGACGCGCACCACGCGAAAAGCATCGAGCTCGGAAGGGCGCAGGGAGATACTCTGGTGCGCGAGGCCGCGGCCCTGGAGTCGGACGGGAAACGGCTGCAGTCCATCGAGCGCTACATCGAGGCCGAACAGGCGAATCCCGGCGACACGGGAATCTACTTCAAGCTTTCCTATCTCTACCAGCAGGAAAAGGATTACCGGAAAGCCGTCCGCGCCCTGCATCGGCTGGTGAAAATCAGGCCGGACACCGAGCGGGCGTACTACCAGCTCGCCTACCTGTACTACACAAAACCACTCTCGAAAAACCGCCGCCAGATGCTCGACCTTGCGGCGAAAAGCGCGGAAAAAGCGCTTGAGCTCAATCCCCGCAGCCACGACACGCTCATCATGCTCTCGGAAATATACCAGGCGCTGGGCCAGGACATCAAAGCCGGGGAGTACCAGCGAAAGGCGGGAGAGGTCGACGATTTCAGGTAGGGCCGGCACGGGGATGGAGCGTCCGGCTTCCGCAGAAAATGAATTGAAAAAATAATATTCTCCATTATGACGATACACATGTTGGACCGCAACGAAATGACGGCGGCACAAACCACCACAGAGGAGACGCGCAATGGACATAACATCCCTTTTCCCCCGCAGGCAGGATATCCCCGCTGAATTCGCCCTGCCGGAAATCACGCAGAACCGCTATCTGGTCAACGGCGAGGTGCGCTCGTGGCAGGGGCTCATGGAGAGCGTGTTCTCCCCGGTGTGCGTCCGCGACGGAGACTCGCTCGCGAGGGTGCGGCTTGGAAGCTACCCTCTACTGACCGAAGTCGAGGCGAATGAGGCGCTCGACGCTGCGGTGAACGCGTATGACAGGGGGCGCGGCGCATGGCCCACAATGCCGGTGGAGGAAAGGATACGGCACGTACAGGATTTCGCCGTGCGCATGAAAGGGGTGCGCGACCGCGTGGTGAAGATGCTGATGTGGGAAATCGGCAAATCATACGCCGACTCCCAGAACGAGTTCGACCGCACGTTTCAGTACATCATGAACACGATCGACGCACTCAAGGAGCAGGACAGGATCGCCTCACGCTTCACCATTCAGGAGGGCATCATAGGGCAGATCCGCCGCTCTCCCCTGGGCGTGGTGCTGTGCATGGGGCCCTACAATTACCCGCTCAACGAGACCTTCGCAACGCTGATTCCGGCGCTCATCATGGGAAACGCGGTCATCTTCAAGCCGGCGCGCTTCGGCGTCCTGCTGTATGAGCCGCTCCTTGACGCGTTCCGGGATTCGTTCCCGAAGGGCGTGGTCAACATGCTTTACGGCGACGGGGAGAAGGTCATTCTGCCCCTGATGAGAACCGGCAGGATTGACGTGCTGGCCTTCATCGGGTCGAGCCGCGTGGCGAACATTCTGAAGGGCAGCCACCCCCGGCTGCACAGGCTGCGCGGAGTGCTGGGCCTTGAGGCGAAGAACGCCGCCATCGTCCTCGAAGACACCGACATGGAGACGGCCGTCACTGAAACGCTGCTGGGATCGCTGTCGTTCAACGGGCAGCGCTGCACCGCGCTGAAAATACTTTTCGTGCATGAGAACATCGCGGAGACCTTCATCAAGCGCTACAGCGCAGCGCTTTCCAATCTGAAGAAGGGCATGCCATGGGAGGAAAAAGTGAAGCTCACACCGCTTCCCGAGGACGGAAAGATCGAGTACCTGACCGGCCTCGTGAATGACGCGGTAAGCCACGGGGCGTCAATCGTCAACGAGCAGGGAGGGGAATTCGCCGGGACATTTTTCTACCCCGCGGTACTCTTCCCCGTCAACTCATCGATGCGAGTCTACCACGAAGAGCAGTTCGGCCCCGTGGTCCCCATTGTGCCGTTCAAGGACATCGAAGTGCCGATCCGCTACGTGGTGGACTCCAACTACGGCCAGCAGCTTTCCATCTTCGGGCGCGACACCGGGCGCATCGCGTCGCTCATCGATCCGCTGGTCAACCAGGTCTGCCGGGTCAACATTAACAGCCAGTGCCAGCGCCAGCCCGACACCTTCCCGTTCACGGGGCGCAAGGACTCGGCGGAGGGGACGCTGTCGGTGTCGGACGCGCTGCGCGCTTTCTCCATCCGCACGCTGGTTGCCGCGAGGCACAATGAGCTGAACGACTGCATCATGAAAGACATCGTGCGGGGCAGGAAATCAAATTTTCTGTCCACCGATTTCATCTTCTGATTCCAGGCGAGGCCGGGCTGTGGCGTCCCTGTTCGTTCCACATTCATCACTATTCGGATCGCATGCGCAAAAGCGCGACCCTCAACGCCCTATCTCCTTCAGCGCGGTTCGGGCGCCGTCCAGGTCAACCTTCTTCCCGTAATACTGCCAGTCATACGCCGGCCTGCGGAATATCCTGTAGCGGAACACCCCGATTACGCCTTGCATGCCGCTCTGCCCGTACCCCGCGATCCCGTCCGTACCGTACAACACGTCCCTCGTGGATGGACAGGACTCCAATATGGTTTTCCACCGCGGCAGGCTTCCGAAGGCCAAATGAAGATTGTCCATCCAGACGGCCTCGTTGCGCAGCGCGTTGATCTCGGAGAGCGCGTTTTTCACCGGGTCGCGGTAATATTCCCCGCCCCACCCCGGCCGGAGGCTGTCCATATTGTGGGTGCCTTCATGGAGCAGCACCTTCGAGAGCGCGAGCACGCCCCCGGCGGACCCGGCATGCACCAGCACATCCCCCCGAAGAAAGAAATTGCCCCGGCTGTCATAGACGCCGACACCCCCCATTTCAATCAGGATGCGCAGCCTGCCCGCGATCACTGAAAAATCATGGCTTGGAAAATCATACTCCTTCAGCCCGGGACGCATCGTCTCAAGCAGGCGTACCGCACGCCGGAGACGGTCAGCGCTGCCCAGGATAGCCCATTGCCGGTCGGATTCCTCGACAAGCCTGCGCAGCCGCCATGCGGCGGCCCTTTCGCACGCCTGATGATGAATGCCCAGGACCGCCCAGGTGCAGAGCAACAGAGCCGTGGCACAACGCAAAAAACCGGGCGCACTCATACACGGCTCTCCATCAAATGCTCAGCACGACGCGTCGCTTTCCGACTCCATGTGGTGAATAAGCGATAGAAGCTCATTTTTCATCCGGAAAAACTGGTCTGCGGACATTCCCGAACGGCAGAACATCGACTCGGGAACCTTCACGGCCTTCTTTTTGAGCGCAATCCCTTTTTTCGTGAGGTGCACGCGCACCCTTCGCTCGTCACCGGAATCCCGCTTCCGGCTGACCAGCCCCGACTGGCTGAGGCGCTTCAGCATGGGGGTGAGTGTTCCGGAATCAAGCCTGAGCCGCTCCCCGATGCCGTTCACCGTCATCCCGTCCTGCTCCCAGAGCACAAGCATCACGAGGTACTGCGGGTAGGTCAGGCCAAGCTCGTCCAGGAGAGGCCGGTACATGCGGATCGTCTCCCTGTACGCCGCGTAGAGCACAAAACACAGCTGATTGTCAAGCTTCAGGTATTCATTCACATCCATAACCGCCCCATCCCGATCAAGACGCTTTGTACGAGCAACACGGTACGCATGTATCACACGTCACGGCGGTCTGTCCACAACAAAGTCTTTCGAAAAACCGTGAGATCAGACAAAATGGAAAAATCAATTAATATTGTGCACAATTTAATTTGACAAAATATATATTATTCGCAAAAGTGCCCTCAATCACATCAATCAGGAGGCTGTATGAAGCAACACCTGTTTCCCGTCATCATGTCCCTGGGGATGGTAATCGCGCTTGCCGGATGCTATGAAGGGTATGCCGGGAGAGACGGCGCCATGCTCAAGCAGTATCTACCCGTGGAAAAAATGAAAGAGCTGGTCGATAATCCCCGCCCGGACATCTGGATCGTAGACGTGAGGCCGGAGAGCGCCTTTAAAAGCGGCCATATCCCCGGGGCCCGGAATTTTCCATCCCGGCGAATACTCGATCGCCTTGCTGAAATTCCCAAAGAGCAGTACCTGCTGCTCACATGCGAAACCGGCGGAAGGGCGCAAATCGTGGCCAGACGCCTCGAAAAAGCGGGATACACGCGCTTTATGAACTGGGGGGGCAACTCCCGTTATTTTGACGTCTATGGCATGGAGAAATAGCCCCACTTGGTTGAACAGATAAAAGCGAAGGGGCGCACTTTCGCGCCCCTTCCTGTCTTTCACAAATAATCCGCTTTACAGCTCGGCGACATTTTCCAGGTCGACCTTCCTGCCGTCCTCCATCATGCGGAAGCTTTCCACCCCCGACACCTCTTCGTCGTTGATGCTGCCGCTCTCGGTTTCGTCATCGGTCCGGCGGGGGCGTTCTCCCTCTCCGTTTTTGGGACGCTCCCGGTCGCCGGGGCGTACATCGGGAATGCGCTGCGCCTCGATGCGGTACAGAAGCTCGCGCGTGCTCATCTGCTTCCACTCGCTCGCGATGTGCGAGTAGCGGCCGTTGGGGAACTGACGGAGGTAGTTCTGGAACTCCCGCGCCGCCAGGTCAAAGCGTTTTGTAGAGAAGTAGGAGTACCCTTTCTTGATCTGCGCGTCCTGGTCCTTGTGGTAATACCCGTTGGTGAGCACTCTGTCGAAGAACCCAATCGCCCTGTCATAGTTCCGCATGGCGAAATACGACTCACCCGACCAGTAAAGCGCGTTTTCGGCCAGCCGGTCGTCGGGAAAATTCCTGAGCACCCTGTAAAAGAAGTTCACGGCGTTCCAGTAGCGTCCATGCCTGAAGGCGTTCAACCCGCTCCGGTAAGCCTGTTCCCTGTAGGCGCCGCGGACGTCGGCGGTGTACTGGCTGACGGGGCCATAATAGCGAAGGAAGTGCTCGTAGAGATTATAGGCCTCCTCATCATTGCCCATGTGCTTGCAGGCGCGGGCCTTGCCGAGCAACGCCTCCTCGTTGCCTCCCTGCTCCTGAAGCGCGATGTCGAACATGCGCCGCGCGTTTTCAAAGCTGCGGGTGCGCAGGTACGTGTGCCCCAGCTCGGTGTAAATTCTTCCCCGCATTTCCCTGTTCTCGGACTGGTTCAACAGCGTATAAAGCTGGTGGATGCCCTCCTCGGACTGCTGCTTGAGCACGTTGATATGTGCAAGCCGCACCAGTACATCCTTCTGCAGGTCGGAGGGGACCGCCTTGCTTCCGCTTTTCAGCAGGTACGAGTATTTCAGGTAGGCCAGCCGGTACAGGTTGAGCCTCTCGTAGCTTTTGCCTATGTAGTAGTACGCTTCATGCACCTGCCTGGTCTCGGGATATTTCGATATGAGCCGTGTAAAGAGCGTCAAAGCCTGGTTGATGGAATTCTTGTCGTTTGACTCATCGCCACGCTCGAATATGATTTTTCCCTCGGCAAGCATCTCCCTCGCCTCGCGCTCGGGGCGCACGGAATAGTCATAGTAAAGGAAGAGCCCCACGCCAAGCGTTATGAGCATAATGCCGGTTAACACTCTCCAGTTCATCGGATAGTCTCCTCGTGCGTAATTTTCTCTGAAAACCGCGCCCCACCGGCGCGTCTATATCAAGGCGGCAGTGATGCTGCCATGCCGCCGCGATTCTCACCTCATCGCAGCCTTGAAATTGCGTACCCGCTCCAGAAGCGGGCGTCCTCCGGATAATGCGCCCTCACCCCGCGATGGTGAAGGTACAGAAGGGCCTGCCGGTACTCCCTCTTCTCGATAAAGGATCTTCCTATGAAAAGCCGCGCTTTCGCCGCCTCCTGGTCGTTCAGTCCCCCGGCGACGAGTCGGCGCAGGCGGTAGATCGCCAGATCGTACCTGGCGCGGAAAAAGGTCGTCCGGAGCACGTCGTTCACCGAGTCGTTGGAGAAGGGCTCCTCGACGACCCTGCTCTTTTCATCGCGCTGCGCTCCGTTGTCGACCCGTTTTTCCTGACGCGCCGGCTCCGCAACGATCGTCTTCGCCGTGATGTTCACGCCTTCCGCAATCGCGTACGATCCCCAGTTTTTCTTCGCGGCGGGCACCAGCGCATAATAATGCTCCCCGGGCGCAGGATTGCGGTCTACGTACTTTCTGTTGACAATGCTGGTGGTTGCGATGTAATTGCTTTCCTGAATTTCCTCCGGGCTGCGCACGACAGCCCCCACGCGTGCGATCCGGTATTCCGGGGAGCCGCTTTTCCCGCTGTAATTCCAATAGATACTGACCTTCCCGTTGATGACTTCGGAGCGGATTGAAACGGGGAGGCGCCTGCCGCCGATAATGGCGGGGGATGCGGTGTAGTTGGCGTCGCGCACAAGCGTAGGATCGAGCGTACCGTCGTTGAGCCTTCCCAGCACCGCGTAGTAATATGATCCCGATGCGAGTTTTTTATCGGTGAACTCCCTGCCGCCGAACTCAACCGAACCGATGCTTTCGGCAAGGGCCACTTTTTCAGGCGAGGTAATGGGCGTGCGATCCCGGTACAGCATGTATTTCCCTTCGCCCTGCGCGCCGCGGGCCTCCCAGACGATCTTCACTGAATCCGCGCCGACGACTTTTGCACGCACCGACGTCACAATGTTCTGGCGCGGGAGCGCGACAAAAATTCCTGACGCGGTATAGCTCTGGTCGGGCACCAGCTGCAAATCCTCGTTGCCCGCACGGTCTCGCGCGGTCACGGCGTAAAAATAATTACCTGTTCTGGGAATGGAGCCGTCAACGAAGCTCTCCTTGGAAGAATCAAGCACCGCAATTTTCTCCGCGGAGCGGATGCGCTCCAGCGTTGCGAGGGCGGCCGCGGAGCGGTACACATTGTAGGAGATTCCGGGCTGCTGCGTGCCTTTCCAGGTGACGAGCACCCTGTTCCTGTTGACCACCATCGCATATATGAGCGTCACCTTTTCCGGCAGCCTCGCCGCAGGCCGCTGCTCGATTTCCCTTTCGATCACGACGGGGACGGTAGTGTAGTTCACGTTGGGGTAGAGCTCAACGCTCCTGTCCATGATCTTGTCTTTTGCGAGGACCACGTAATAGTACTGTCCGGGCGGCAGGTCCGAGTCCACAGCGACGCGCTCGGCACCGGATTCGACCATCCTGATGGACTTCGCCGTGAGCGCCTTGTCAGGCGAATAGGGGACTTCCGAGGTGCGTCCCACAATGAAAACGTCCTCCGAGTCGGGGCTCGTCTCCCATTTCACCCTGATCGCACCTTTGATGCCCGGCATCAGCTCCGCCCTGACATTGCGCGCGATATGGGACGGAAGCGCTTTTTCCGCCTTCCGGGGCCGCTCCTTCGATGGTTCATCGCCCGCCCCATCCTCAACATCGAGGAACTGGGACATGACAGGGCGCGCTCCGGTCGCAGCCAGGGCCAGCGAACACGCGATGATTGCCGCAACTATGCCATATCGTTTCAACTTTACCATACGCTCCCGCTGCGCATACGAGGGTATTATAGTTTCTTTTCGGTCTGCCCGATCGGCACCTTGAATCAATAATATGAAGCTGATACCATTATTGAATAAAATTCAACCATTAAAAAAATCGGATGCACAGTGGTGAATTATCCGACAATAAATGGAGGGTTGAAAACCATGAAAAAAGCCAGCGACAAAACAGACCAGAGGAAACAGCGGATACTCGAAGCCCTCGGAAGGAGGCTGGAAAAGGACCCGTACACGCAGATCACCGTCCAGGACATCGCCGAGGAGGCGGGCTACTCCAAGGGCGGACTCCTGTACTACTACCCGACGAAAGAGGCGGTGTACCTTGATTACATGGAGAGGTTCTTCTCGGAAATTGAGCGGGACCACCTGAGCGTGATATCCGACAACCTCCAGTCGGTTGAGAAGGCCGGCATCTCCGCCCTCTACGGCGTCGAGAAATTCCTGCTGGACGCGAAAACCACCCGCATCCTGATCAATCTTCTGATGTACGGCTTTGAGGACGAGCGGATCATGGAGCCCATCAGGGATTTTTCCCGCAAGCTGCTCAACCATTACCGCAGCATCATCGAGTCGGCAAGGGCCGAACTCCTCTTCCGCAGGAAGTCCGAGTTCGACCCCGTGTTCATCGCGCGTATCGTGCAGATTGTTCTGCTGAGCGCCGGGCTCTTCGAGTCGGTCGACCCTATCGCCATCGACCCGTACGTCCTGGTCCGCTATACCAACTCGCTGTTCAAGGGGTAATCAGCCCTGCACCTCGGTCAGCTTCTTCTTCAGGTCGTTCTCCAGCTGGATCAGCTCTGTCTCGGCCTGCCGGCGCTTCTGGCTCCCCTCCTGCTGTATCTTGATCGTCTCCTCGATGGTGCTGATGAGGTCATTGTTCACCTTCTTGAGCGTCTCAAGCTCCACGATGCCGCGCTCGGACTCCCTGGCCACTTTGATGGTGGAGTCCTTCAGCATTTCCGCGTTTTTCGCGAGGAGCTCGTTGGTGGTGTCGGTGACCTCCCTCTGGAGCTCCAGCGCCTTCTTCTGCTTGAATATCCCTATGGCTATGATGATCTGGTTTTTCCACAGGGGGATGGTGTTCAGGATGGAGCTCTGGATTTTCTCCACCAGCACCTGATTGTTGTTCTGGATCAGCCGTATCTGAGGCGAGGTCTGAATGGACACCATCCTGGAGAGCTTGAGATCGTGCAGCTTCTTCTCGAAGCGATTGGCCATCTGCACCGCGTCCTGGTAACGCTGTGCGTCCACCGGATCATTGCTCGCGTCGGCTTTGGCCTTGAGTTCGGGCAGGAGCGTTTCCCGCACATCCTTCAGCTTGAGCTCCCCTGCGATGATGAAGAGGTCGAGCTCCGCCAGGTATTCCAGATTTTTTTCGTAGAGATTGTCGAACAGCGTCACGTCCTTCAGCAGCTCCATGCGAGCCTTGGCCAGCTCGTCGACAATCTTCTCTATCTCGACGCTCAGCTTCTCGTAGCGCGCGGCGAACCGCTTTGCGGAATCGATCAGCCCGCCAATCAGCGGGATTTTCGAAACAAAACTCCCGTCTGAAAGGCTCCCCACGTCGATCTCCTTGACCCTGAGCATCAGCTCGGTGAGCACATCCCCGGCGTACCCGGCGTCCTTGGCCCGGATCTGCGAGAGGATCGTGTCGGCAAAGCCCGATATCTTGGACTGGGCCCCCACGCCGAACTGGATGATCTCCTGCGAATCGCCGACATTGATTGAACTCTTTATCTCCTCCACCTTCTTTTTCTGCTCTTCATTGAGCCTGTCAAAGCTCACCACCTGAGTTGGTTGCTGCGCCGCCAGATCCATTGTGTCCTCCTTCGCGAAATTAAATAACGCCCGCGCCCCCTTCCGCCGCAGAAACGCTCCATCACCCTTCCAGCTTGATCGTCTTTTCCAGCACGCTCACCTCAACGTCCAGGTCGAGCAGGTCGTTTTCCAGCAGCGAGCTCTTCTGCTTTTTAAACGAATCAAGGATAGAGCCGAGAACCTCCTCGACCCTTCGCATGGCAGCCTCGATCTCCGGCGTCATCGTGCGCGAGTCGGCAAGCTCGACGTACTTGCCCACTATCTTGCGCGTCGAGTCAAGGTAGTAATTGATGAACTGCCGGGAGCGCTTGATGTCGGCGGGGTCCTTCTGGAATGAATCGATGATGTCCATCGCGGCCCTGCATATCTCCTGCACCTTCGAGGCGACGTCGTTGTTGCGTATTTTCATGGTATAGCCGCGTATCTCCCTCACCTTGTCGGAGCTTTCCCGTATCACCCGCTTCACCTCGGAGACGGTAAGGCCCGAGTCCGCCGGGATGACGATGCTCTCCTTTTCGCGGACGAGGCCCCGCACCACGAAGCCCAGCACAAGCCACGAGGCGAATCCCGCGAGCGCGGCCATAAAAAGCCCCCAGTGCAGCGCAAGCTTGAGCGCAAGGAACACTCCCGCCGCGAGAAGGAATCGCAGCATCCTCAGATGGGGACCCGGTTTCCGCCTGTCAGCCACCGCACACCTCTTGATCCGTTGTTATCGGCGAACCCCAAAACACCATGGACCGGGAACGCGCTGCAAATTGTACAGGGCGCGCCGAAATTATTCAAGCGGAAAAACGCGAAGCGCGGGATCAATACGGCACGCCCGTTTTGTGGGCGCGGCGCTTCCGGAAAATTACGCTTTTTTTCCCGCGACAAACGCACGATAGTAATAACAGGACGTCCCGCGTTGATCGATTGACCCGCCCCCGAATGGAGGAACCATGAACGTACTCGTGCCGCTGGCAGATGGATTTGAGGAAACCGAAGCGGTCAGCATCGTCGATGTCCTGCGCCGCGCGGGAATCAATGCAGTCACCGCCCACACGGCGGGAAACCCGGTCACGGGCTCCCACGGCATACCGGTGACCGCGGACCGTCCCTTCGCCGGCCTTGCCCCCGGCGACTTCGACGGCATCGCGCTTCCGGGCGGCATGCCCGGCAGCGAAAACCTGCGCGACGATCCAGCGATCATCCCGTTTGTCCGGGAGCTTCACAGGCGCGGGGCGCTCGTGTCCGCGATTTGCGCCGCCCCCATCGTGCTCGCCCGCGCGGGTGTGCTCGCGGGAAAGAGGGTTACATGCTACCCGGGGTTCGAAGATGAGCTTGACGGCGCGCATGTGACCGGCGAGCCTGTCGTCGCGGACGGCATGATCGTCACCGGTCGCGGGGCGGGCTGCGCAATCCCGTTCGCAATCACAATCGCGGGCATTCTCATGGGCGAAAAGACGCGCGACGAGCTGAAGGACCGCCTGCAGGTTTACTGGGAACTGTGAGGGTTTCGTGGAACAGACAAAGAAAAGCCTCTTTAAGAAGGACGCTTACATCTACGTTGAGGGCGACGAGGATTCCGAAACCGTGTACATCATGGAAAAGGGAACCGCCGAGCTCACCAGCTCCAACAAGCTGGTGAAGCGCTACAAGCCCGTGGTAAGCGACGGCGAGGTGTTCGGGTTCATCTCCGCCCTGTGCAACCGTCCGCGCATGGAATCGGCAATCGCGCGGCGCGACTCCGTGGTGGTGGCCGTGCCCAAGAACCGCTTCATCTTCCTGATGCAGAAATCCCCGGAGATCGCCATAAAGCTGCTGCGTTACTTCGCCGAGGAGCTGCGGCTTTACGACGAGATGATGTTTTCCGTTTCCGACCGCGAGACGAGCATGCTGCCCGAGGACATGGAGATGTTCAACCAGGGCGAATACTATCACAGGGCCGGGGAAAAGGCGTTTGCACACTATGTGCTGAGCCGCTATCTCCAGATACATCCCGACGGCATGCGGAGCGATGAGGCGCAATCCATCATCGCTGGCATCGAATCAGGCGGCTTCAAGGGAACCCCCGACCCCCGGAAGGACGGCATCTACAAGGTTTACGCGGACCGCCAGATGATCTTCTGCGAGAACGAGCCGGGCGAGGAGCTTTACATCATCCGCGAAGGCAAGGTGAAGATCGTCAAAGTCAACAACAACAACGAAATCCTTCTTTCCGTATTGAGAGAGGGGGAAGTGTTCGGCGAGCTCGCCATCGTGTCCGACAAGAACCGCAATGCGAGCGCGGTGAGCTGGGGGAGGACCGTGCTTCTTCCCATCAGGAAGGAAAACCTCACCTGGGTGCTCACAAAATCGCCGGCCATCATCAACAAGATATTCATGGCCATCAGCCAGCGGATATGGTTCACCTTCATCATGCTGGAGGCCAAGCTCTACACCAAGCCGATCACGCGCCTCTACTCGTTCCTGGAAAACAAGCTGCTCGAAGGCGACATCTCCCTTCACAGCAAAAAGCCCGTGAGCCTCAACTACAGCATCGAGGAGCTTTTGCGCATGTGCGAGGCCCCGCCCTCCAGACGCAACTCGCTCATGGACAGCCTTACCGACGACACCAACATCGAGTTCAACTTCAGGCAGGTGGTGATCAAAAATCCCAGCATCCTCGCGTCAAGGGCGAAAACCTACAAGTCGCGGGACCACATCAAGAGCGCGGACGACGAGGCCGACAGCATCGAGGCTATTCGGACGGGCGCGGAGGAAAAACCGCTGCCGGCGGATGAGAGCATCACGGGCGATGAATTCAGCACCGTGACGGGAACGGACGAACCGGAGGATTTCATGAACAGCGCTCCTCCCGCGGAAGAGGGGGGTGAAAGGCTTTCACTGCCCTCCGACGAAATTTCGTTCGACTGACGACCGGCGTAAATGAGCAAATTTTAATTGACGATGGAAGGCGCTTCCCTGTATATGAGACAGGTGTGCGGCGCGGATTTTCAGTTTTCAGGCAAAGGTGAAGCATGAATTACAGGATGGTCAGGCAGTTTTCCAACAACGCGATCGATAATATTTTCAACTTTTTTTACAAGATCGTGGACTTCGGCAAGATATGGATCGACGTGTTCTGGGCGTTCGTCGAAGTGTGGGAAGCGTTCTTCCTGATTTTCTACAATTTCTTCATGTACTTCTACTATCTCCTCCTTCTCGGAGTGGACAAGTCCACTGAATCCAAGGCTACTTTTGTGTTCTGGCGCAGGCTCCCGCAGCGATCGGCCTACGTTCCTCCTACGATTCTTTCCAGGGACGTGTCAAATCCCGTGCCGGGCTTATACGGTCGCGAATCCGTGGCGAAAACCATCTCCGCCGCGGCGAGCGCGGGAGCTGCTGCGAAGAGCACCGTGGCCGACACGGTCAAATCCGCATCCGATCTTATGCGAAGGACTCCTGATGCCGCGGGCAAAAAGCCGTTCTTCCGCACAATCAGCGCCTCGCTTGTCGATTTCATGACGGACGCGTGGACGGCCATAAAAAAGCCCTTCATGAAAATTGCAGACTACTTCGCCAGCCGGATGAGGCCGGTCAGGGAAGAGGTCCCTGCGCAGGGCAGCCTCATCGACGAGTACATGAAAGAGTACGAGCGCAAGCGCAAGCGGAAATAGGCCTCCGCACCAAATCCCGGCTTCTTCGGCCCGACAGCTAATTTGCCGGCGATTTCGCTTCCGACAATCCCATCAGGTTCTGCGCCGTTCCGGCCAGCCTTTTCGATGTGTTCATCAAATCTTCCGATCCGCTCGCCACTTCCTGCGAGGTGTTGTTGATCACCGCCACGCTTCTGCCGATCTCATCGAGCGCGATCTTCTGTTCGCTGGTGGCGGCCAGTATGTTGGAAGCCTCAGCAAGGACGCTGTCCAGCGACCGGCGGGCCTCGGTGTTGAGATCGAGGTCCCTGACGGTCAGATCGACAATCACGTCCATGCCTCCCCCGAAGCGCTCTATGGACTCGATCAAGCCGTTCAGGGACCCGGTGAAGGCCTCAAGCCTGGTGCGGGCGTTGCCGATCTCCTCGCTGCTGAGCTGAAAGAGCTCGTTGATTGACTTCAGGTTGTTGGAGGTGCCGTCGGCCAGCTTGCCTATCTCGTCGGCCACCACCGCGAACCCCCTTCCGTATTCCCCGGCCCGGGCCGCTTCGATCGCGGCGTTCAGGGAAAGCAGATTGATCCTGTCCGAGATGTCCTCGATGATGCCCACCGTGGAGCGCACATCGGCGAACTTCGCCATTGCCCTGGCCATGACTTCGAGTACGGTTGCAATCTCGGATCTTGACCTCTCCACGGTTCCATTGAGGTCCTCCCGCACCGACAGGGAATTTTTCGTCTGCTCCACGGCCTGCGTGACGACATCGAATATGCTTTCCATGTCGGACTTCACCTTTTTCGTGAGCGCGGCCTGTTTTTCGGCCATGGCAAACACGCTCTCACCGGTCGCCGCCACTTCCTCGACGGTGGAGGTGATCTCCTCGACCGACGCGGCCTGCGACTGGGTGTTGGCCGTGAAGTTCGACGTCGTTGCGGCCATTTCTTCGGTGGACGAGGCCAGCGCCTGCGCCATCTCGCTTGTGCGCGTGAGAATGCTGTTGATGCTGGTCCGGTGGAGATTGCTCTCCTCGAGCGCCCGCTGAATCGACTGGTGGGCGTTGTTGCTGTTCCTGATAATCATGAACCCGATATAGCCCAGCATCACCAACCCCACCGTGTTGTCCGCAAGATAATCGCCGAACTGCGAGGTGCTGATCAGTCCCAGCTTTTTCATGTACCACGTAAAAATCACAAGCCCCGTCATGTTCACCAGCGTATAGAGCACCACCGACATTCTGTTGGCGATGAGAATCGCCATCCCGATGATCACGAAATGGTACACAATGGTGTCCACCACCGAAAACACGTCCTGGACACCCGCAAGCCCGAACATCAAAATCCACACGAACACGGACAGCGGCACCAGCATCACATGCGCCGCGACGCCGTTGAATCCCCGCCTGGTGAGCACGATGGCGGTCACCAGAAAAACTTCCATAACGACAATGCCCAATACGGTTTTACCGGCGCCCGAGTCCTTCTGAAAAAGGAATGTGGAAAAGATAAGGAGAAACAGTAACACTGCCGCCGCAACGGCAATCCGCACAATCACCTCGGCTTTTTGCCTGTCCCGCACGTCCCTTCCTGCATAGCGCTCAAAAAAATTACCGGCCATAAATTTCATGACTATCCTCACTTCCGATCAACAAGTATGTGCTTTGAATAACCGTGCAACAGTTCCGCTTTGAATGATTTCTATGTATATACAATATATATAGTGAGCACATTGTGCAGTCAACATCTTTTCATTGTTGTTGTTTCACCTTTTTACACTTTTTTAAAAGCTCAGAAGCGGTCCCTCGTGAGCCTGAAAAAGGGCTCCCCGGCGAAGGGAGCCCCTGCATGATACGCATGTTCTGTATTCCGAGCCTACACGTCAATCACCGTAGGCTCCAGCGGCGTTTTACAGAGCATCTCGCCTCCGGCGGACGTGACAAGCACCGGACACTCAAGGCGCATGCCCCACACGCCGGGAACGCTCATCGCCAGGAAGGCGACCTCAACCACGTTGTCCTCGAGCACCACATCGCGGAACTCGTCGTTGTTGACGATCGCGGGATACCACTCGTGGCCCGCAAGCCCCAGGCCGTGGCCGAACGAGGGAATGATGGTGCCCGGGAACTGGAGGGACTGTATTTTGTCCATGACCGCCGCGCACACCTGCCCCACCGTATTGCCGGATTTGAAGTTCTTCACGATGGTTTCGGCGAGGCTCACGTACATGTCGGAGTACTTCTGCTGCTCCGGCGTGGGGTGGCCCAGCATGAAGTTGTGCGCCAGGTCGGAGTAATAGAGCCGGTACATGGGGTGCAGGTCGACGATGAGGTTTTCCCCGCGCTGCACCTGCTTTTCCGTGGGCTGCGTGGTTCCGTTCATCGGGTAGGTGGCGCGGTAGCCCGACGCGACCTCGGACGAGCCGGTGACCGCCCAGTGGTACTCGCTGCCCAGGCGGCGGAGCTCCATCTCGCCGATGCCCGCGATCTCGGTCTCGCTCATTCCGAGCTCAAGCGAGTCCCTCACCCGCGCGATGCCCGCATCGGCGATGGCGGCGGCCTGGCGGAGCAGCTTGATCTCGCCGGGTTCCTTGATGTACGACGCGCGGTCAACCACGCTGAGCGCGTTGACGAACTTCGCGTTCGGCATCTTCTCCTTCAGCAAATCGTACTCGGTTGCGAAGAGGAAGCCCGTATTGCCCCGCGGCGAGTGCCCCAGCTCCACTCCAATCCTCCCTCCCGCAAGCCCAAGCTCCTGGATTTTGCTGACCACGATATCAAGAAGGTCCATTCCCGGAAGAGGCGCGTAGGGCATGATGCTGCCCAGCCATGACTCGTTTTTCAGCCGCTCGGCGTCAATCAGCATGGTGACGAGGGCGGCATACCCGCTGCGCGTGACAAGAACGGCGCTCCTCCACGGCACAAACGCGCCGGACACATAGGAGACGCTGACGGTTCTCGTGCCGATGAAGGCGTCGATGCCGAGTGTTTCCATGTTCTTTACGATTTTTTCAATCCTCTTTCCGTAATCGATGGGTGCATTCATTGTGTCTCTCCTTTCATGAAGAATCCGGAGCGCGAAACCCTTTCCGAAAAATTCGACATGTTTGATGTTTCCGTCATCCTCTTCCATGAAACCGGCATGTCAAATACTTTCACACCCGGCGGCATCGGCGCCGCGCGCCATCCTGGCCGACGTCTGCGCATAATAGAATTGACATGCGCAGCGTCGATGCCACAGTGTTGGGAGAGGGGCGCATGAACGCCCGTTCCGCGCGGCGGCATGCTCGATGAGCGCCGCGCATTTCTGTGATGGATCATCGAAATGGCCACCGTATCGCTGGTTGAATGCGAATCCTATGACGAAAAGCGCCTTGCCCGCTCCATCGAGTCGGGCTTTCGAAATCTCTCTTTCGACACCGCGCGCTTCCGCAACGCGCTTGTGGCGCTCAAGCCGAACCTGCTCACCGGCGTTCACCCGGACACCGCCGTCGTCACCCATCCCGCCTTCTTCCGGGCCGTCGCGGCGTTCGCAAAGGACTGCGGGGCGCGGCTTCGCCTTGTCGAGTCTCCCGCAATCCAGCCCCTGTCGCGCGTCATGAAAAAAACCGGCTACGAAGACATTGTGCGCGAGATGGGCGTGGAGGTCGTGTATCAACCCGATATCGCCGTTATTCATGGAAGCGAAGGCGCCACCTTCCGCCGATTCGAGGTGGTCAGGCAGGCGCTCGACGCCGACATTGTGCTGAACCTGCCCAAGCTCAAGACGCACGGCATCACCTATCTCACCGGCGCCGTGAAAAACCTCTTCGGATTGATCCCCGGCACCCGCAAGGCGCAGTGGCACATGCGCGCAAAAACCAAAGAGGAGTTTTCGTCTTTCCTGATCGACTACTACCAGGCGCTCCTCGCGTCGTTCGGAGACGGGGAAAAGCTCGTCACGGTCATGGATGCGGTGGTGGGCATGGAAGGCAAGGGGCCCGGCACCAGCGGAAAGCCCCGGCAGGTGGGCGCAATCATCGCCGGAACGGACGCGGTCGCGATCGATTTCGTCGCTGCGTCCCTGGTGGGGATTGAGGTCGGCGAGATATACACCATCACCGAAGGGGCGGGACGCGGGCTGGGCGCAGCCTCGTTCGAAAGCATCAGGATTGAAGGCTCGTCCCCGGCCCTGTTTTCAATTCCGCACTTCGAGCCCGTAAGGATCAGGAAAGGCTCCGCAGTCCCCATGGGAGGGCTGTTGAAAAACCTTGTGGTCGAAAGGCCTTTCCCGGTCGAGGGCCGCTGCACGCTCTGCTACCAGTGCCGCGACATCTGCCCGGCCCGGGCCATCAGCGACGCCCGCGGCGCGAAAAAAATACCTCGCTACGATTACGACGCCTGCATCCGCTGTTACTGCTGCATGGAAGTCTGTCCCGAAGCGGCAATCGTGCTGAAAAAAGGCCGCCTCCAGTGGGTGCTGGAGCAATTCGGATGAGTGACGCATACGCGGTCATACTCGCCGGCGGACGGGGCGAACGGATGCGGGGCGAGCTTCCCAAGCAGCTGCTGTCCCTCGGCGGGAAAAGCGTAATCGCCTGGTCAATCGATGCCTTTGCCCGCATCGACGAGGTGCGCGGCATCCTGATCGTCAGCCATCCCGACTGCGCTGCGGAAATCGCCTCAATTGCCTCGCGCCACGCGTCGGGAAAGCTCATGGAAATCGTCGCCGGGGGTGAAACGCGCCAGGGCTCATCGTACAACGCCCTGTGCGCGCTCGAGTGCCTCGACGGCGACATCGTGGCGATCCACGACGCCGCGCGCCCCTTCGTGAGCGGCGGCGTGATCAGGGCCGTACTCAGCGCTGCGCGCGAGCACGGCGCGGCGGGCGCGTATGTGCGCGCCACCGACACTATCAGCGAGGGAAGGGACGGGTTCGTTACGGCGATTCCCGACCGCAGCGAGCTCTATTACACCCAGACGCCCCAGGCCTTCCGCTACGAGGTCATCATGAGCGCGCACCGGAGCGCACAGGGAAGGAACCGCGCGTCCTCGACTGACGACGCGGGCATGGTGCTCGACGCGGGTGGCAGGGTGAGGATCGTCGAGGGCGATTACCGCAACATCAAGATCACATCGCCCGCGGATTATGAAGCTGCGAAAGCGCTGGCCTCACGCGGCCTGGAGGCGTAGAGCGGCCCGGGTGCAGGACTACTCCATCGATTTCGCCCGGCGAGGGAACCCCGGGTATCGCGCCCCATGGCGCACAACGGCGATACGGCATTTTACCACAGGAAGGGAAAGGACATGGAACTGCTTCAGCGAATGGAACGGCTCTC
>CAZPZJ010000015.1:0-30684 GCA_964591055.1 uncultured Leptospiraceae bacterium | reverse complement strand
CGGCATACCTGGAGAAACAGGGAATCGAGGTGAAAATCGACGACTACATCATCACCCCGTGCACGGACGAAACTATCCGCGAAAACCTTGCGGCCTTCAGCCCGGACGTCATCGGCGCAACAGGCGTCACGATGAACGTGAAGAAAGGTCTTGCCATAATGAATAAATGCAGGGAATTCATGCCCTCGGCTGTCACGGTTATGGGCGGCCCGCACGTGACGTTTGACGCGGAGGCCGTTCTTTCGGGTAATCCCTTCGTCGACTACATCATCAGGGGAGAGGGCGAGCTCACGTTCGTCGAGCTGCTGGACGCGATACGCTCCGGCTCGCCGGCTGATGGCATTCAGGGCCTTTCTTTTCGAAAGAACGGCAATGTCACTCACAATCCCGCAAGGCCCTTTATCGAAGACATCAACATACTGCCGTTTCCCGCGCGGCATCTCGTCCAGATCAGCAAGTACAAGGCGCTCGGCTTCCCCATCAACATGGTCACTTCCAGGGGATGCCCCCACAAGTGCATCTTCTGCCTGGGCAGCAAGATGGTGGGCAGGAAGGTGCGCTACTTCGACGTCAACCGCGTGGCCGATGAGTTTGAGATGTTGTCGAAAATGAAGTTCAAGCAGATAAACATCGTAGACGACCTCTTCACTTCAAATAAGAATCGGTGCATTGCCTTCTGCGAGGAGATTATGCGCCGCGGCATTAAGCACCCCTGGACAGCCTTCGCGCGGGTGGACACGGTGAGCGCCGAACTCCTTTCCGCGATGAAAAGCGCCGGCTGCACAACGCTCTGCTTCGGCATCGAAAGCGCCAGCCAGGAAATCCTCAACACCGTCAGGAAGGGGATCACCATCGACAAGTGCGAGCGGGCCGTCGCCCTGTGCAGGGACGCAGGCATCGTTGCAATGACGTCCTACATCCTCGGGCTTCCCGGTGAGACAAGGGACACGATGAACCACACCATCGACTTCGCAAAGAAGCTCAGCCCTGATTACGGTTTCCACATCCTCGCCCCCTTCCCCGGCACCGAGGTACGGGAAAACAAAGAGCATTACGGCATCACCATCCTTTCCGACGACTGGGACCTTTACGACGCCAACAGGGCCGTTTCGGTGACGGGCGGCGTAAGCGCAGGCGAGATCAACCTGATCGCCGACGACTTCAACGGCCTTATCCGAGAAAAGCTCCTGTCGATCAGCGAAAAGCTCGCCGCAGGCGAAGCGGTCAGCGATCCTGAAAGAGCCATGCACCAGAGCATCAAATCCTTTATCTTCACCTCTGACCTGATTCTGAAAAGGCTCGTGGAGCGCTATCCCGGACTCAACGGTGGCGCCGACGGCGCCGCCCTTCTGGAGGACTTTTCACACTACGTGCGAGACAACACCTCGCACCCGGAAGATGACATCCGGCAGGAGGTTGACAGGCTCATCCGCATAGAATCGCTGCGCGTCGATCGCGCGGACGGACTTTCCACGCTCAACTGGACCTGACGCCATGGCGGGATCGCTTGTCAGGTCGACCGGCATCGTCGCGCTGTCGACGATGCTGAGCCGCATCACCGGCTTTATCAGGGACATGATCATCGCAAGCTGCTTCGGCGCGTCCGGGCTCCTTGACGGTTTTTTTGTGGCCTTCCGCATTCCAAACCTCTTCCGCCGCCTTGTGGGCGAAGGGGCCCTCACGATATCCTTCATCCCCGTCTACACTGATTACCTGGTGAACCTTGGCGAGAGGGACGCCCTCGAGCTTGCGCAGAAGACACTGACGATACTGGTGATAGCGCTTTTCGCGATAGTGGGGCTGGGAGTCCTTTTTTCGGAGCAGATCATCGCCGTGTTCGCCTACGGCTTCACGGACCCGCACACGATCGAACTCACCGTTGCGCTGAACCGCGTGATGTTCCCCTATCTTTTCCTGGTGGGAATCGTCGCGTTCGCTATGGGAGTGCTGAACTCGCACGGCTATTTTTTCGCCCCGGCGTTTTCGACGGTGCTGCTGAACGCGGGATTCATCATCGGCGCACTGCTGCTCGGCGGATACTTCAGCGAGCCCATCTTCGGACTCGCAATCGGAGTGATCATCGGCGGCGTCATGCAGGTGCTCCTCCAAATCCCCGACCTGCGTAAAACTGGTTTCAGGGTCAAAATATCGCTGGACTTGCGCCATCCGGGCATACGGCGGATATTCCGGATGCTCGCGCCCGCGACCTTCGGAATCGCCGTCTACCAGATCAACATCCTCATGAGCACCCTTCTCGCCTCGATGCTTCCGGAAGGAAGCATCTCATACCTCTTCTTCTCCGACAGGCTCACTGAAATCGTCCTCGGGGTGTTCATCGTATCCATCGGAAACGTCATTCTGCCCGCGATGTCCCGGGAATCCGCCCGCGACGACCTGACGAAGCTCAGGGACATCTACCGGCAGTCCATGTCGGCCGCCCTTTTCCTCTCGATACCATCCAGCATCGCGCTGATGACCATAGGCCTGCCGATCGTCTCCGTGCTTTTCATGCGGGGGCAGTTCACCGCGTTCAACGCGTTGATGACCGAACGGGCGCTGTTCTATTCCAGCATGGGCATCTCATCGATCGCCATCCTGAGGATCACAACACCTGCTTTTTACTCGCTCAAGGACACGAAGACGCCGGTGATCTCCTCCGCCGTCGCGTTCGTCGTCAACATCGCGTGCGGCTACATCCTCATGCGCACTCCTCTCAGGCACGCCGGCCTTGCCCTCGGCAACACCATCGCATCGACTGTCCAGGTGCTGATACTGCTTGCGTTCCTGAACAGGAAAATCGGAATCTCCGGCAGAACCGGGGCTGCGACGCACGCGCTGAAATGCCTGGCGGGCGGCCTTGTTATGGGTGCGATCATCTACGGGCTTTCGACATTTGTCGACTGGACGTCCGATCCGCTCTCAAAAAGGCTCCCGCACCTGGTCATGCTTGTAACGGCAGGAGCCTTCAGTTATTTCGCCGCGTGCTACGTTTTGCACGTTCCCCAGGCCCATTACCTCGTCAGCAGGATATCCTCTCTTGTACGGCGCGCACGGGGCTGAATGGAGGGGTGTTTTCCGGCAATTTTGACTGTAATGACATTATTAAAGAAAATAGTAAAATTCACTTGACGAATATTTTCATCATGTTTCTAATTGCACTTCGAATTCCGGCGCAGCGGTTTTTTTCCCGCCGGACGTGTTTTATTTGCAAAGAATCCCCTGTTGCCCCGATAAGGACGACTTACGGGTATGCGCCAATTCCATGGATTTTATTTTTTAGGAGAGCACAATGACCAAGGAAAAGATATTCTGTGCAAACTGTCTGCACTGTATCGTAATACGCCAGTATGAATCCGAGCCCGACAGGTACGTCCTTAGAGTGAAATGCCTCAAGAAGAAATGGGTAAAGCGCTCCGGCGAGGAGAAGCTCTACAAGTACTTCACGGTCGCACGCAGGATCATGGACGACTGCGATGATTTCGTCGAGGCCGGCGAGCTCTTCCCCTACATCAAAAATCTCCGCAAAGAGCTCCCCATCAAGGACGAAATCTACTCTATCAAGGGTTAACGATGGGCCTGAAAGGTTTCAAGGGGGGGATTCATCCCCCCGAAAACAAACACTTTACCAGGAACCTCGAGTTCAGTCATCTTACCATTCCTCAAACCTGTTTCATCCCTTTACAGCAGCATATAGGCAAACCCGCGAAGCCCGTCGTGGAAGCGGGGTCGATTGTGGAGGAAGGCCAGCTGATCGCCGCATCGGACGGTCTGATCAGCTCCAACGTCCACGCGTCGGTGCCCGGGAAGGTGACGGCAATCGTCGATCACCCCACCATCTATTCCCCGAAGGGCAAATGCATCGTCATCGAAGCCGAGGGCTCCTTTTCCCGCTTCGGAGCCGTAGCCGCCGATCCAGCCTGGGAAAGCCTTGACAAGTCCGAGCTCATCAAACGCGTCAAACAGGCCGGAATCGTGGGGCTGGGAGGCGCGGCGTTTCCTTCATCCGTCAAGCTCACGCCGCCGGAAACCAAGACACTACAGATGCTTATCGTCAACGGCGCTGAATGCGAGCCGTATGTCACCGTGGACGACATGCTGATGAAAACGTTCCCCGTTGAAATTATTGAAGGCATCAGGATAACGCTGAAGATTCTCGGCATACGGAAGGCCGTCATCGGCATAGAGAAGAACAAGCCCGGCGCCATCGCGTCCCTTAACTCCGTCCTGAAAAAGAGTCCCCCCGCTGAAGCGATCGATGTAATGCCGCTGAACGTCAAGTATCCGCAGGGAGCTGAAAAGCAGCTCATAAGGAGCATCACGGGAAGGGAGGTCCCGTCCAGGGCGCTGCCCATGGACGTCGGTGCGGTCATTCACAATGTCAGCACCATATTCGCGATCCGCGAGGCCGTACTCCTCGGCAAGCCCCTTTTTGAACGCTATGTGACCGTGACGGGGAAAACAGTCAGACGACCGGGCAACTATAAAATCAGGGTCGGCACAAGGATCTCCGACATCATCTCGGAAATCGGCGGACTGTCGGAAACGCCCGCAAAAGTGATTATGGGCGGTCCGATGTGCGGCATCAGCCTCGACTCGCTGGAAGTCCCGGTCATCAAGGCGACAAACGGGATTCTGTTCCTTTCCAGGGATGAGGTGAAAATCCAGCCCATCAGGCCCTGCATCCGATGCGGCAGGTGCGTTTCCGTATGCCCTGCGGGGCTCATCCCCTGCGAAATCGGCACGGCAGCGGAGGCCAACAGGTTTGACCTCGTTGGCGAATACCAGCCTTTCGACTGCATCATGTGCGGCTCGTGCAGCTATGTCTGCCCGTCGAAAAGGCCGCTCAGCCATTTTATCCGGCTGGCCCAGCAGGTATCGAGAAGCAAGAAGTGAAACGGGCGCGTATGCACCCGGCACGCCCGAAGCCCCCCGGTGGAAGGCTGTCGCGTGAAGGCGTTCATACAATCAGGCGCGTATGCGTATAACACGGAATTGATAAACATGAAGAGACACAGCGACACCGACTCACCCGCCGCTCCCGAGCTGATTCTGTCAAATCCTCCGCACATCAAGGATTCGCAGACCGTGAAAAGCATCATGTGGATGGTTGTCGCGGCGCTTGTGCCTGCGCTTGCGTTTTCCATCCGCCTGTTCGGCCTTCACGCACTTGTTCTCATCTGCGCAGCAGTCGCGGCGGCGGTTGTGGCGGAAGCGCTCATGCAGCTCGCGATGAAAAAGCCGATTACCGTGACGGACGGTTCCGCCGCGCTGACCGGGCTTTTGCTGGCGATGAACGTCCCCCCGCACGCGCCAATCTGGATGGTGGCAATCGGTTCCGCCTTTTCCATTATCATCGCCAAACAGCTTTTCGGCGGGCTTGGATACAACATCTTCAACCCGGCGCTTGCAGGCAGGGCTTTTCTTGTGGCATCATGGCCTGTCCACATGACAACCGGCTGGCACGTCTTTTCACCATCCAATGTACTTTCGCGCGGCATATCCAATACAAACGCGCTGCCGGACAACATATTTAACGCCATCACGTCCGCGACTCCCCTAACGGCGCTCAGGGAAGCCCCGAAATACCTGAACGGTCTGGACATCCAGCCTGAAGCGCTTTACAATCTTCTGCTCTCTCCACGCATGCTGAAGACAATCGCAATCGGCAATATCGGCGGCTGCATCGGCGAAACATCCGCGGTACTGCTCCTTGCGGGCGCGATCTTTCTGCTTTACAGGCGGATCATTACCTGGCACATTCCGTGCTCGTTCATTGCGGCGGTCGCCGTCTGCACGGGGGCGTATTACGCGGTGAAGGGATCTCCCGGCGCGTCCTCAATTCCGTTCTTCGAGCTTCGGATGGTTGCATTTCACATCTTCTCAGGGGGCGTTTTCCTCGGGGCTTTCTTCATGGCCACCGATATGGTCACTTCTCCTGTAACGCACCGGGGCATGATACTTTTCGGCGCCGGATGCGGAATCATCACCTCCGTCATAAGGCTCTGGGGAGGATACCCTGAAGGGGTGTCGTACTCGATACTGCTGATGAACGCGACCGTTCCCCTGATCGACCGGTATTTCCGTCCCCGCGTGTTCGGGACAAGATAATTTTTATAGCGGAACTGCTGACGCAGGAATTTTGAAATGTACCAGAAAATAATAAAGCCCACCATAGTGCTCGCCCTGATGGGGTTCATCTCCTCGATGTCGCTTGCGCACATCAACAGGCTGACGCGCGGCAGAATCGAGGCCCGGGAAATACAGAAGAAAATGGACGCGATACGGCTTGTGCTTCCCTCCCGGCTCGGGTACGTCATAACGGAGAATGAAAAGAAGGTCACCGTTGACGGAAAGGAATTTACGTACACCGTCGCCGAAAAAATCGAAGGCGAGCTGACAGTGAGGGCTTACGCATTTCTCGCGGAGAGAAACGGATACAGCGGTGTCGTGAAAACGATGGTTGGCGTCGACGGCGAAGGAAAAATTATCGGCATATCCGTGATACAGCAGTCCGAAACACCCGGGCTGGGCGCGCGCGTGAAAGAAGAAGCGTCAGGGGACACGCTGATGGGCGTTCTCCGCGGAAGAAGATCCGCCGTATCCCCGGAGGGCGGCGCTTCCTGGTTTGAACAGCAGTACGAGGGAATCAGCACGTCCTTAAAAATTGGAATAATGAAAAAAGGCGAATGGCGTCCCGGCAACGACGCATACAGAAACGAGCTCCTCGGGGCCAACTCTGTTTCCGCGATCACGGGAGCGACCATCACCACAAAAACCGTCAACGATTCCATCGAGGAAGGAATGCTCATGCTGAAGAAGGCCATTGCGCAGGAGCTTCCCCGTGAGGAGGCGACCACGCCATGAAATACCTTCAGACGCTGATAAACGGGATCTGGCTGAAAAATCCCATACTGGTGCTTGGAATCGGCATGTGTCCCACGCTCGCCGTCACCACATCCGTTTCAAACGCGCTCTGGATGGCGCTTGCGACCACGTTCGTCCTGGTGTGCTCCAACGTGCTGGTGTCGGCGATCAGGACAATCGTACCCTCACACATACGAATACCGGTGTTTATTATTATCATCGCGACGTTCGTGACAATAGTTGAGCTGTCGCTCAAGGCCTTCCAGCCCGAGGTCGACCGCTCTCTCGGCATATTCATTCCTCTCATCGTCGTCAACTGCATCATCCTGGGACGCGCCGAGGAGTTTGCGTCAAAGAACAGTGTTCTCCTTTCCATCTTCGATGGCATCGGCATGGGTTTGGGATTCGCCCTGGCGCTGACGGTGCTTGCATTTTTCCGCGAGACGCTCGGCGCAAACAGGCTGCTCGGATACACGCTGATCCCCGGGATGCAGCCTTCGCTCGTCATGATAATGGCGCCGGGCGCATTTTTCACGCTCGGTTTTATGCTCTGGCTCATGAATGTCATAAAATCAAAAACGGGGAACGGGGACTGACACGATGGAAATAAAAACGCTCTTTACCATACTGATCGCGACGGTGTTCATCAACAATTACGTTCTTTCGCAGATACTCGGCCTGTGCCCCTTCCTCGGCGTTTCCAAGAAAATCGATTCGGCGATCGGGATGGGGCTCGCGGTGATTTTCGTCATGGGAATGGCGTCGTTCTTCACCTTTTTCATCTACAAATACATACTTGTCCCCTACCAGATCACCTACCTGCGCACAATCGCGTTCATCCTGGTCATCGCAAGCCTGGTGCAACTGGTCGAGATGGTGATTGACAAGACATCGCCCGCGCTCTACCAGGCGCTCGGCATCTTCCTGCCGCTCATCACCACCAACTGCGCCGTGCTCGGCGTGACAGTGCTCAATATCAACTCCGGCTTCGCCGAGGCTAACCTGGGCCTGATTAAATCCGTGCTGCAGGGTGTCGGAGGGGGCATCGGCTTCACGCTGGCGCTTGTTCTGATGGCCGGCATCCGTGAGAGGCTTGAGCTCGCGGACATCCCCGAGCACTTCCGGGGCATCCCCATCACCTTCATCGTGACGGGCCTTCTCGCCCTCGCGTTTCTGGGTTTTTCAGGCATGAAAATCTGACGGGCTCCTTTCAGAAAAAAATCCTGTAATAAAGCATTATCATGTCGTTTCCCCACAGCAGCGCGACAATGAGCCCGAACGCCAGAAACGGCGCGAACGGCATTTTGATCCTGAGCCCGGTTTTCCTGTACATGGCGTACGCCACGCCGATGATCGCGCCTGAAACGAGCGCCGTCTCAAGCACAATAACCGCCATGCCCCCCCCTGCAATCACCCCTATCGCGGAAGCGAGCTTCACGTCACCGGCGCCGAAGCTCCCCGGGAGCAGCAGCAGGATCACGATGAAAAATCCCGCCATTATCAGCAGGCCGTAGAGATTGTCCAGCACGCGGAAATCGGAAACGGCCGGGTACAGCGAAAACGCCAGAAAGACAAGCAAAAGCGTGTTGGGTATCTTCATGCTCTTTACATCCACCACCGCGATGGAGATGGCGGTCGCCGACGCGAGGTAATAGCAGGCTGAAATCGAGTTCAGGCCATATTTGAACACAAACAGACAGGCGAGCAGCCCGTAAAGCGCTTCCATGAGAGGATACGCCGGCGAAATTTCACATCCACAGGAGGCGCAGCGCCCGCGGGACAGCAGGAAGCCGAAGATCGGGACAAGGCAGGCAACCCTCACCGGTGTTCCGCAGCAAGGGCACGCCGAGCGCTCCACCAAAAGCCTTGCGATACTGGAACTGTATTGCTCTTGAGACATCCGGAGGGCGAGCGTATAAAAGAAACTGCCGAAACAGGAACCGGCGGCGAATACTGCGATCCAGCCAGGCGCACCTCCGGTCATCGAGGAAACATCCGTGCAGGAAAACTTAAACGCCCTTCGCCTGTCCGGCGGCATGGTTCACATTGAGGCATGTCAGCGCGCCGGGCTTTCCGCCGGCCTGGCAATGGTGAGAGTGACGCCGTCAGGCTTCCCCCCCCCGGGAGCCGGACTTTTCTGGACAAGGGAGCGCGCGACGCAGCGCTTTGCGGTGAAACCCAGCTCCTCGAAGAAGCCGACTACCCTTTTTATACGCGACTGCCATTTATACATGGCAATCGACTCGCCGGGCGTCACCGTCCACGGCTGGAGCACAATCGGCATTGGAGTGAAAAACGCCGCCTGGGATGCTAAATTCCGCATCGAGGTTTTCATCGAGGGAGTTATTTCATAGCTGTCGGAAGTAAACTCGATGTTGATGTCCGCACTGAGTTTTTGAAAGGATTCTGGAAGCTGTGTCTGATATGAAAACCCGTTCTGCCAGTTGCCCGGCTTTCTCTTCTTGTTTTCATCGATCAGGCAGGAAATCACCGCCGTGGTCTTCGCAAACACCGCGCTGCCCGAATACCCCCTTCCCCGAATGCCGGCCCAGACGCGCTCGGCAGTCTCATAGCAATCGGCAAAACCAACCGGAACATTCCCGTCGATTTCGAAAATCATGCAGTTATCGTTGAAATCGGCCGCTTTTACCCGGTCCAGAAGCGAACGCGCCGCCTCCACCTCCATACCGAACGCGGACGCCAGAAGCGCCGCCGCTTCATCCGGCTTTTCAGCCGCCTTCGCCTGGCCCTCGAACCAGCCGGCGGCGAACTTTTTCAGCTCCTCACGGTTGTTGATCACAAACTCCTCGCCCGCGACAAACACGCCGGGCAGCAGATAGGGCGCGTCCCGCGTGGAAATGACGCTCGCCTGCGGATAATCCCTGATGTAACGGGAAGCGACCACCGGAGTGGAGAAACCGATCATATCGGCGGGCGAATTGATCTGGCAGCGTACGGCTTCGCTGTCCGTATTGTAGAGCTTCCAGCGTACCAAGTCCGGATTGACGCCGTTCTTTTCAAGAATGTAGCGCATCATCATGTGGGCCTTCCCGTTCGCGGCGCATGCCGCCGTCCTGCCGGGGTGAAACGCAATCCCTCCCGGAAATACGACGAGGTCCTCGCCCCGCGACCAGGCATAGTGCATGAACGCGACCGGGCTCACCCTTTTCATGTTGTCATAGGAGCGGGCCATCAGCGCGGTGTCGGCCCAGATGACATCCGCCTCCCCGCCGCAGAGCATTTCCCGGCATTCTGCATGGCTCTCGACCGGCATGAATTCCACAAGCAGGCCGAATTTCCTGAAGTATTCGCTGTCGCGGCTGGCCTTCAGCCCCCCGTTTTCTACGATGCCGGGAGCAAATCCCCCGCCGCGGTAGATGGCCACCCTCAACGGCTGCCCGGGCGCCTTGGTTTCGGAAACGAAGGGATTCACTATTACGGACGACGATTCGCAAGAGCCGCCCATCCAGCCGGCGCCGGCAATACACGCGTACAGCGTCCCCGCGGCAAATGCGGCCACAACAATTCTTCCCGGCAGTCTGAGGTGGACGATTTTCACAATGACACTCGCGTTTCGCTCAGGGTATTCAATCGAGGGCGCTAAAACGATATATAGTAATTCAGGCCGAACATGATGCAGTCGCCGCGCACGTTCAGCGAGCGCTTCGGCGTAAGGATGTCGGCGTCGTTCTTGTCGAGTCCGTCGTTTTCAATGGGGTGCGAGCTTCCTTCCTGGTGAATCCATTCCACCGACAGGGTGAACTTCTCGTGAACGGGGACCTCCGCCCCGAGAATGAAGTGATAGCCCACAAAGGTCGCGGAATAGCGGTCGCGCTTGTTTTCCGTAAGCGAGGTCATAACCGCGGAATCGGGATTGGACTGAGTGATCGTAAGCCCCGCCTGATACAGCGTGGGACCGGCCCCGACGTACACGTGCGTCCGCCTGTTGAGTGGAACCAGAAGCCCCAGTGTCGCCGGGAAGGAAGCCTGATATGTGCTGATCTTGATCGAGTTCTTCACTCCAGCGGCGGTTGTTACGCTTCCCTTCGCGTCCTGAAGCGGCGAGCTGTAATGGCACCCCAGTCGAAGGAAGAAGAAATTCAACTGATAGCGCACGTTAAAACCGTACACCGGCGAGTAGGGAATCGCCATGGCCGTGGAGGATGCGCCGGCGTTGTTTTCCTCGTATTGCGACATCTCAAGGTTGTAGCGGGTTATCTCGTCTTCAAGATTGTTGGGATCACAGGCAAGACCCCCGTTGAGCCCGATCGCGAACTCGCCGATGGCATGGCCCGCCCCGCCGGTCGACAGAAGAAGGGCGACTGCAGCAAGGACAATTGTAAATATCTTCCCTGTTCTCATCGTATGTGCACGCTTCCACGCCTTCATGATGCGAAATTACCTGTCAGTCCTAAATCGGGAAAAAATAAAAGGTCATTCCGAAATTGACTCTATATCCGTTGAAGTTCACCCTCGCGAAGTCCGTGCCTCCCGAGTCGGAGCCGTCCTCTATCACCCGGCTCGATCCGCGATAGTACGCAATCGAGGAAGCCACCGCGATGTTGTTGGTCAGGAAATACTCTCCCTCGAGAAGTATCACCAGCGGGAAAGCCCAGCCGCTGAACGATCCCTTCCATTGGGTCCCCGCGGATGATTCGAAATCGTACTCGTACCTCCCGTACGCAAACGCCGCACCGCAGCTGAACACAATCTTGATGTCCTTCCAGAACGGGATCGAAAGCCCGAACGTGAGCGGGATATCATAGCTCCAGAACGAGTACTCGCAGTCAAGCTCGGTGCCGCTGCCGTACACGGTTGTCCCCTCCCCCCCGGTTATTGCCATCGTGTAGTTGCCCGCGAGACGCACCTGATAATACTCGTAAAAGAGCGCTTTCACCTGCATTCCCATGGAAAGGCCTGCAAGGCGGTCCATCCTTCCCGCGTCGGTGCCGTCCAGAGCGCGGTTCATGCCGTCAATTCCTGTTGACGACTGGAATTCACTCTGGTGCTGCGCGGTGTGCAAATTTCCCCCGAGCGAGGGCGCGAAACCGCCGTACACGCCGAACGCGTAATTGGCATCAGCCGCACCGGCCCGGCCCCCCGCCGCCAGGAGAGTGGCAGTGACAACGATAAGGCGCGCAAGCGCCGGTATGCTGGCATAGAAGTTTCTCATAGCATGTAGTACATCACGCCGAGTATTATCCTGTGACCGCTGTAATCAAGGTAATAGTTGTCCCATGTGTACGAGGTCTGCGTTTTCGCAAGCGCCTCACTGTGCGCATCGTAATACTGCCACTCCATGTAAAAGTGCACATCGGGCAGAAGCCGGTATTCGACGCCCGCGAGCAGTCCGTATCCCCTGTTGATGGCGGAGACATCCTCGCTCGCACCGGCGACCGTCACCTCGCCGTCGGCGATGAAGTAGGCCATGCCGGCCCCCATGTACATTTCTCCGCGGTCCCTGATCGGGAAGCGGAAGCCGGCGAATCCGGGAACCACCACGTACTGTATGCTGTAGGATTCGATCTGGTCGGAGCCTTCCAGCACCTCACCATCGTTCATCGTGAATGTTGTGTCGAATCCCGTGCGTAGGAAAAAAAAACTCATGTTGACTTTCAGGGAGAAGCCGAGGAGCAGGCTGTTCTGCGGATCCGTCATCGCGGCGGGGGACTGGTCCGTCAGCGCGCCCACATTGTGGTGGGCGCCGACGTGCACGCCCAGGCCGAGGTTTTCCCCCGCGGCCGCCGGGACAGCAAGCGCGATGGAAATCATTATGGCGAACAGAGGTGTCGTTATCTTCATCATTATCGCGCGTCGTGAAACGCGGCTCCTTCCGCGTACGCCTTCCCGCGGCGATCAGGCCGAACGGTCAGGCGTTTCTCCAGCCCCATAAATCTACCGTTTTGGCGCTTTGAAAGTCAAGAATATTATAATGGAGCCGTTGAAATATTTACCTGCGGCAAAGACCGCCGAACCGCCGCAAAAAAGTAGTGACATGGCCTGCGCGATGGCGTATCATCACCGCCGTATCAGCTTGCAAATGACAGATTTTAAAACATCCCCCGCGCAGGGAGGCGTTATGCTTGAGGAATATCCCAGGAAAATCATTTTAAGCGATTCGACAGAATGCTTTTTCCGTGTCGCTTCATCATCCGACCGGGACCTCATCGCCGGATTTTTTTCTCGCGTTTCCCCCGACGACCTCTGGGCGATGAAGAGGGACTACACCTCGGGCGAGGCCGTTGACTTTTACCTGCAGTGCCTGAATCCCGCCGAGAATTTCATCCTCCTCGCACTGGTCGGCGAGGCGGTGGTGGGAATCGGAAGCCTTCATTTCTCGCCGTTCGGGGCGCGCCGGCACATCGGAGACATTGAAATAGTGATTGTGGACGAGTACAAGAAGCGCCGCCTGGGGACATGGCTGCTGCTCGACCTGGCGGCCGTCGCTGCCGAGAAAGGCCTTGAGATCCTGAAAATCGAGCTGATGGCGGGCAAAGACGACGCGGCGATCGTATCCGCGAAGCGGGTCAACTTCATCCCGCAGGCGACGCTCACCAACTACCTCCAGGACAGGTCGGGCAGGTGGGCCGACATGGTGATCCTCGTCAAGGAGATCCGCGAAACGTGGAGCGAGTACTAGGTCAGATGCCCTTGAACAGCGACTCAGCCTTCTTCCTGCCCGTGACGCGCTCGTAATCGCCGTAATCGATGAAGGTGAGGTGCGGCATCTTCTTTTTTATGCGCATGATCACCTCAAAGCCCTTTCCGCCCCCCTGCGCCGACTCGCGGGAGGTGACGTACTTGAACTCGCGGCCGCATTTGGGGCATTTTTTCAGGTCGTCAATCCGGATGCCGAGCTCCCGGCAGCCGGGGCAGAACCCGAACCGGTCGTCCACGATGATGACGTGCTCCTGGAGCTCCTTAATGTCCACTTCGGTCCATATCCTGATGTGGTCCATGCTTCGCCTCCACGCTTATTTTCTGCCGAACATGATCTGCCAGGCCGGATCGCTCAGCTGCACAACCCGGATGCCCCCGAACCCCGCGTCCTCAAGCCAGCGCGCGTATTCCTGGCGCGAATAGATGTCGCCCAGCGGGCTCTGCGTAATCATGTGCAGCGCCAGCGTCGCGCCCAGGTAGCTTTCGCCGCGCAGGTTGTCAAACACCGCGACAATCCCGCCGTCGCCGAGACGCTCATGGCACATTCGGATTATGCGGGCGTTGTCTTCGGGAGACTGGCCGTGGCAGAGATTGCCCAGGAAGGCGATGTCGTAGGGGCCTTCGGGAAGATCTCTGGTCGCGTCGCCGTCTGCGATCACAATGCCCGGCGTTTTCGCCAGCTCGCCGCGCGTTACGTCGAGCGACTCTTTCAGGTCGAAGACGATGGTTTTCATGCCGCGCCGGGCGAACTCGCGCGCGATGGTGCCGGGAGCGCCGCCGATGTCGGCGACCGTGTGGGGCGATCCGTGCGCGGAAACGCAGAGATTGACGATTTCGGAAGCGATCTTCTTTTTCCAGGGAGAGTCCATGCCGCGGATAAAATCGTCCATGGAGAAATCCCTGTAGCTGCTTTTGTCCGGCTGGCCGGTCCTCAGCACATGCGGAAGGCTGTTCCACGGGTTCATGAGGTACAGCAGAAAGCTCCAGAACGAGCCCTCGAACTCATCGCCGTCCCTTTCGACGAGGCGCCGGTGCGCGTCGTCGGTGACGGAGTAGAGTTCGCCGCCGAGTTGCAGGTAGCCCATCTCCACCAGCGCTTCGAGAAGGACCCTGGTGCAGCGGCCGTCGAACCCGAGCCTTTCCGCAAGTCCCTGATGGGTGTCGGGCTTTTCAGTAAGCGCGTCGAACACGCCGAGCCGGTACGCATGCCCCACGAAGATGGTTTCCTCGACTGATTTCTGCAGATCACGTATTCGCACTTCGCGCCCCCGTTTCATTTCGGAATGCGGCCGAAAGCCCCGGCCGCTGATCAGAATCGCGCGGCGTGAACCCGTGTCAATGATTTTTCAGACAAGCTGCACAGCGTTCCCGCTCAGGCTTCACCGGCGGGCTTCCAGACAACCACCTCGATGCCCGCTTCCGCGATCATCTCCTCCGCCAGGCGGTCGGGGTAGGGCTCGCGGTAAATGAATTTCCTGATGCCGCTGTTAATGAGCATTTTGGTGCATATTGAGCACGGCTGGTTGGTGATGTAGATGACCGCCCCGTTGATGGACACGCCGTGGAGCGCGGCCTGTATAATCGCATTCTGCTCAGCGTGAAGGCCGCGGCACAGCTCATGCCGCTCGCCGGAAGGCACGCCGTGGATGGTGCGCAGGCAGGTTTCCGGCGTGCAGTGGGTGATCCCCATCGGGACCCCGTTGTAGCCGGTCGAGATGATCCACTTGTCCTTGACAATGACCGCGCCCACCTTCCTGCGGACGCAGGTCGCCCTCGTCGAGACGTCCTCCGCGATCTTCATGAAATAGTCGTCCCAGGAGGGTCTGTCCGCCATCATCTCACCTCGAAGCTGAACGAAAGCTCGGTCGCGATTGCGCGATCGTGTTTGAGCGTCACCAGAAGCTTGAGCGGCACGCGGGGCCGCTGTTTGAAAATGAAACCCCTGGGCCGCAGGTCGACGTCGGAAAAATTCTCTTCGAGTGCGCGCTTGATGTCCGCCGCGCCCAGAATTTCAAGAAATGACGCGGGGCGATCCCTGCTTATCGCGAGCTCGCCGCTGCCCCTCCCCAGAAGTCCTGCGTGCAGCGGCACGTCGCGGTAGAGCACCGCGACATCCGCGATTCCCCGGCTGTAGGCGATTTTCTTCTCGCCGTCCTTGAGGTGGCCCATGATCATCGTGACATTGTAGTTGCCGGACGCGGCGTCCTTCGAGACCGAAACGCGGTACTCCACGTCATCGAAGCGAATCACTCCCGCCCCGGGACCGCGCGAAGGGTCAGCATTGTAATGGAAATACAGCACCACCCCGATCAGAAGGACATTGATCACGAGTAAAAAGGCGGGGAAACGCTTTTTCCTATCCGGGGATTTCCCGTATCGCGACCGCACGCGGTCAAGCATCTCCTGCACTTTCTGATTGGGCTCGGATATCTGTTTCGGCATGCCTCTCACCAACCGTAATCCTCATACGGGCGCCACCCTTGTCAATAACTTCCCTGTCAGGCTGCGCCCGCTTTTAATTTTTCTTGTAATTTTGGCCGATTATTACATAACGGGAGCACATTCAACACGCACACGGGGCAGCCATGGTAACATTCAGCATTATCGTTTCCCTCCTCGCGTCAATTCTCAACTTTCTGATCGCGGGATTCATGCTGTTCAAGGACTGGCGCGACCAGCTCAACAGGTATTATTCCTATTTCAGCTTCTGCGCGTTCGGAATCCTTTTCAACATGTTCATCACCTACGCCGTCCCCGACCTGGTTGATTTGACGCTTGTCAACCGGCTCACCCAGCTGTCAACCGTGCTCTGCTTTTCCGCGCTGCTCGCCCTTTCGTTCGTGTTTCCCAAGGGCCCCAGGAAGTTTCCGTTCAAGTACACCGTTCTCATTCTCACGCCGGCATACATAATCGCCGGCATCGCCGTATTCACCGACTGGAACATCACCCGGGCGTACTTCAGGGACGGCACGCTGGTGCGCGATTTCCGCTTTTTCTACACGGTGTACGCGGGAGTCACTTTCGTCTACATCTCGCTCGCGGTGGGCCATTTCATTGTCAAGTACATCAGAACGACCATCGCGATTCACCGCCTCCAGATGCGCTATGTGTTCGTCGCAACCTCAATCGCCATTTTCATCGCCAGCGTCACGTCTATCATCCTTCCGCGCTTTTTCAACTATTCCGACGTGTACGTCATGGGCCCGTCGCTGGCGACCTTCATATCGATCACGTCCCTTTTCTACGCCATCGCATCCTACAACATCATGGACATCACCACGGCGGCCCACAGAACCGCCATGTACGGCATCATCTCCGCGGTGATTTTTCTTCCCATTTTCGGCATCATTTTTCTCCATGATTCGCAACTGACGTTTTTCAGCCATGTCCCGCCCGCGCTGCTCGCGCTGATCGTTGTGCTGGTATTCATCGTCTTTTCCGTGACGGTGCAGCCGGGCATCGACAGGGCCTTCAAGCGCAAGCAGTACGAGTTCGAGGGCATCATCGACACGTTTATCCGGGATTCTGAGAAAATCAGGAACTTCAGGAACATCCTCGAGCGATCGGTTGACATTCTCGCGGATTCGCTCTACCTGAAACGGGCGTTTTTCGTGCGTTACAGCGACAGCACCCGGCGCTACGAGCTCTTCTACCGCAAGGGCGAGGATGTCGATGTCGATCCAATCGACCGAAACTCGCCGGTGGTCCGCTGGTTTGTCCGCAACCAGGAGCCCCTTCACATCGACCGCGTCTATGTCGACGACCGGGAGTTTGCCGACATCCGGGACCCGCTGACGGATTTTTATTCGCGCTACGGGATATCCGTCATTATCCCGATTTACCACCGCAGGGCGGTGCTGGGGCTGATCTGCCTGGGCGCCAAGGACACCCTTGCCTCCTTCAAGCCTGACGAGCTCGCCAAGCTTCAGCAGTTCCAGAGCGAGAGCAACGTGCTCATATCCAACGCCCTCACCTACGAAGAGGCGATGCGCGAGCAGTTCATCGGCCGCACCATCAGCCTTTCCTCGGACATCATGTCAAAGACGATTCCCGTGTCGCTGCCCAACATGCTGACCATAAAATTCGGCGCCTTCTACGTGCCGAAATACGGCGAGGGCGTCGATTACTTCGATTTCCTGCGGCCGGGCTCGCAGGGGGTCGGCGTAATCGCGACGGACATCTCGGGCGTGGGCGTCAACAGCGCAATGTACTCAGTGGTGCTGCGATCGGCCTTCCAGTCGAGCATCAACGAGGCGCCGTCCAGCTATTCCGTGCTTCAGCGGCTCAACAGCTCCCTCCATGAATACTCGCAGGGAAAGGGCGGCTTCATCACGGGTTTTTACTATTATTTCGACGTGAAGTCGATGCGCCTCATTTACAGCAACGCGGGCTTCCCCCCTCTTGAGCTGTTCCGCATCGAAAAGAACGACTTCGACTCGCTCGACACCGAGGGCATCCCCCTGGGGTACGACCCGTCGGCCAGCTACGGCATGGGACGGACCTACCTCCTCCGCGGCGACATCGGCGTCGTCTACTCCAAGACGCTGGTCAACTCAAAAAACCAGAAGGGCGAGGTCTTCCCGATCACCGAGCTTCGCACCATCGTGCGCGACAACAGGGTCGCCAAGGCTCAGGACATCGCCGCCGCCATAAAGGAGCGCTACTTCTCGTTCATGGGAATCTCCTCCCCTGAATCCGACATCGTCGTCATCGTTTTCAAGATCGTGTAAAGGCGCTCGCCGTCCGGTTCTTCCGCGGTGAAAGACGATGCCGAAATGGTTTGACTTTTCTTTCACCCTGTGGCACGCTTCCTGTTCAATGTCAATTGAGACGGAGACGGGAAGATTGAAGGGCAACAGGAGGCGGGCATGAAGCTCAGGAAAAAAATCATCGTCTGCGACGACTTCGCGCGCGAGGGCCTGGACATGCTGAAGGCGCGCACCGAGTTCGAAACGCTGCACCTTCCGCACCCCTCCTCCGGAGAGCTCGCGTCCGCGATGGCCGACGCCGACGCGCTGATAGTCCGCTCCGCCACCCGCGTGGACCCCGAAATCATCGACGCCGCCCGCGAGCTCCAGCTGATCGCGCGGGCAGGCACCGGGCTCGACAACATCGACGTGGAGAAGGCAACGGAGCGCGGCATCGTGGTCATGAGTACGCCCGGCGGAAACACAGTGTCGGCAGCGGAGCACACGATAGCGCTCATGATGAGCCTGGCGAGAAACATCCCTGCGGCCCACGCGTCAATGAAATCGGGAAAGTGGGAACGCGATCGTTTCAGCGGCATCGAGCTGCGGGGAAAAACCATCGCGGTCATCGGCCTCGGGCGCATCGGCGTTGAGGTGGCGCGCCGGTGCAAGGCGCTTGCCATGAGGGTGGTGGGCAACGACCCCTTTCTTCCGGCGGAGACGCTGTCGCGGCTGGACATCGAGATTCTCGACCTCGACGCGATCTGGCGCGAGGCGGACTTCATCACCCTGCATACGCCGCTCAACGACCAGACACGCGGCATCATCAGCGCCGGTGTGATCAGGCGACTCAAGCCGTCGGTCATGCTGATCAACTGCGCAAGGGGCGGCCTTATAAGCGAACGGGATCTGTACGAGGCGCTGCGCGCAGGAAAAATCGCCGGGGCCGCGCTTGACACGTACAGTGAGGAGCCGCCCTCCTCCCTTCCGCCCTTCCACGAGCTCGACAGCGTGGTGACGACCCCCCACCTCGGCTCGGCGACCGTCGAGGCGGGAATTTCGGTTGCGACCGAGACCGCCTCACTCGTCATTGAATTCTTCACCACGGGGATCGCCCGCAACAGCGTCAACCTGCCTGCGATCGATCCCGCCGTGTACGATTTCATGAAGCCCTACCTGGATCTGGCCGAAAAAATGGGGAGGTTCCAGGCGGGCATCATGGGAGGCAGGATCACCGACCTGGACATCTTCTGCTCCGGCGACTTCCACGGCCACAACCTCTCACCCATCACGTCGGCGCACCTCAAGGGACTGATCGCGCCCTTCACCGATACGGCCATCAACTACGTCAACGCGCCGTACATAGCAAGGGAGCGCGGCATCAAGATCAGGACCGGCGAGGACACCGTGTCACGCGGGTACTCCCACCTGATCAACATCCGCGCGCGCGGCGCCGGCGGTGAAAACGAGCTCTGGGGGACTGTGCTCGGCAGGCAGCCCTGGATCGTGAAGATCAACGAATACATGATCGACTTCATCCCCGGCGGCAAGATGCTCGTCATGCACAACAACGACGTGCCGAACGTCATCGGCACCATCGGCAACTTTCTCGGCTCCCGGGGCATCAACATCGCCAACCTTCACCTCGCGCGGCCGCGCAGGGGCGGAAGGGCGCTCGTCATCATCGAAACCGACGAGGACCTGACGCCGGATGTGCTGGATCAGATGAACGGCCTGCCAGAGATACTGGACCTTCGCTACGTGGTGCTATAGGAACTGAATATCATACAGGGATTGATACAATGAACTCATCGTTATCGAAAATCGCCATCTTTCTGCTCGCTTCGGCGCTCGGCGCCGCCATGTTCGCCTGCGCAAGGCCCGACATGACCGCCGTCTACGACGAGGCGGTCACCGAGCTCAAGGACGGCAGGTACGAGCAGGCCGCCGAAAGGCTGACCCGCGTCATACAGAAACAGCCCCGCAATGTTGACGCGCTCAACAACCGCGGCAACGCAAGGCTGGGCAGCGGCGATTTCAGCGGCGCCATCGAGGATTACAACCGCGTCCTCGCAATCGACGCCTCCAACGCCAAGGCGCTCAACAACCGCGGTAACGCGAAAAACGAGCTCGGCGACACCGCGGGCGCCCTTGCCGATTACACCTCCGCGCTCGCGATAAATCCCGACGACGCCAACGCGCTGTACAACAGGGGGCTCGTGAGAATGAACACGGGAAACCTGGAGGGAGCGATAGAGGACTTCACAAGGACCATCCGCAACCGGCCCAATGACGCGGAGGCCTACAACATCCGCGGGTTCGCCCGCGCCAAGGGGGGTGACATGAAGGGAGCCCGGGCCGACTTCGACCAGGCGATCAGGGCAAACGCCTCCTACTCGATGGCGTACTTCAACCGGGGCTCCATGCGCGCCCGCCAGGGAGACTCCGCCGGCGCGTGCGAAGATATGAAAAAGGCGGCGACCCTCGGGGACGCGCAGGCAGGCGACTTCGTGGCGAAGCGCTGCGCTAACTGACGCCGCGCCCTGCCGGACGCCAGGCGCTCAGAAAGGCGATCACGTCTCCGGCGACGGTGACCGGCCTGAAGAGCAGCGATGCCGTCAGCGCCTGCTCCCTCCCGCAGAAAGGCTCAAGCATCACCAGGAGAAGCGCCTCCCGCACGCCAAGCCCGCCGGGCGCCCCCGGCACCAGAAATCCGCCAAGCCATGCGATCGCGAATCCCGCCGCATACGCCCCCGCGCCGCGCCGGGCAAATCCCCGCCATCCCGCCGTGAGCTCGTGCGTCAGCACCAGCGCCGCCATCGCGGCCAGAAAAAACACGAGGTACAGAGCGGCCGATAATGCGAAAATCAGAATAACCCTGCGCGCGTTCGGGCCTGTCAGCACCGAGGATTTCCACTTTTTTCCGACAACAACCAGCGCCAGCGCCCCGCATGCAAGCAGCGGCAGCGCCAGCGCGAATTTGAACGGCACCGCGCCGAGGATTTTCATGTCCGGAACCGCCGCATTGCGAAACAGGGCGCATGCGCCGATCGCCGAGGCGACCGCGACGATGACGATGGCCTCGAGGACATTGGCCCTGAGCACCGCTTTCTGTGAAACCCCCCGCGGCGCGGCAAGCGCGTGCCTTCCCGCGTAATGGAACACGTTGCCCGGCAGGTACTTGACTATCCCTGAAAGCAGGTGCATCCTCATGAGCGCCTTCAGGGAAAGGGCTGACGGTTCAAACATTTTCACAAACAGCGCCCATGCCAGGGCAAGGGGATAGTTTGCAATCCCGTACAGCAGCGCGGGTAGCGCAAGAAACGCGAGCCGCCCCGGACGGACGGCCATGAGCGCCTCCACGTACTCCGGCCGGCTCACCCGGTACGCGATAAACGCGAAGCAGGCGATCATCACCGCCCAGGCGGCGGGTTTCACTGCCGCGAGCGCGATCTCCCTAGCGCTTTTTTTCACAGAGGAGCACCGTCCATGGTATCGGCGTGCGCACATCGAGGACACGAAAGCGCCTTTCGGCGAATTTGACGAACGATTTCGCGGACCAGTGATTGACATGGCCCGGGGTATTCCCGAGCGATGAAAGGTAGTGGAGCCTCGCCATATTCAATACCCGCCACAGCGGCTCGTGGGGAACGCTCAGCACGCAGTACTTTCCCGTGACGACCGCGAGCGCATCAAGCGCCCTTTCCGGCCGTTCCACATGCTCGAGCATTTCGCATGCGATCACGAGGTCGGCCGCATCACCTTCCCCGAGGTCGAACACGCTGCGAACAAAGAACTCGATCCCCGACGCGCGTTGTTCAGAGATGGCCTGTTCAACGATCGCCTCCGAGCAGTCGCAGGCGCGGAAGGGAACGGCAAGCCTTTCGGCGATCATTGCGGCAAGGCGCCCCTCCCCGCACCCGACTTCGAACGCCGAACCGGTTTCTCCCTTCACCCGGTCGACGTACCCGATCACCGCTGAAAGAAACCTTCCCATAAGATATCGGGCGACGGGGTTGCCGGTCGCATACTTGTCGTAGAGATTGCCCGCGGGGCCGTTGCGGTCAGTCGCCTTCATCGCCGGCCTCCAGTATGAACAGCTGGTTCATCCCGAGCATAAATCTCTTTTCAAGGACAACCCGAAGGCCCGCCCGCCGGGCCGCTACGCGCATGGAAGCGCGGTCCAGCAGGGTTTCATGTTCCTCCGCCGCGCTCCTGCTGAAAATCCCTATCCGACTTCCGCCCCGGTGGATGATGTGCGCCAGCGGATGCGGGGTCGTCAGCACGATCCTCCCCCGCGGATTGAGCTTCTTCTTCATCAGCGCGAGCAGCTCCTCCGGTTGCGATACGTGTTCGATCACCGCGAGCATCGCGATGGTGTCGAAGGTGGCGCTGGATGCGCCGAAAGCCCCGAGTGTCCTCACAGACGCCCCGGGGTGCAGACGCTTCGCTTTTTCAACCGATTCTGCGTCCGCGTCAACGCCCGTGTACATTGACGGTTCGACACGCCTTGAAAGGTACGCGGTACCGCATCCGTAATCCAGCACAGCACCGCGAAGATGCGGCCTTACCGCCCTGATGCGCATCCGCCGGAGCAGCGGGGAGAGCAGACCGTCCGCCTGGTCACCCATCAGCGCCTCCCCTGCCCGCATTCGAGGCGCTTGACCCTGCACTGCACCTCCTCCATCAGCGCGCGGTTCACCGAGAGCAGGTCCGCGATGAAGGCGATCAGCATGGTCTGAAATCCGATCCCGAGCAGGATGGACGCCAGTATGAGCGACTGGATGTGCCCCACGCCGCTGCCGATGAAGTAGTAATAGAGGTAGCGCACGCCGAGCAGCGCCCCGCCCAGAAACAGCGCAAGCCCTGCGGCCATGAAAAACCTGAACGGCCGGTACACCACGGCGATGCGGACAAGCGTCACAATCGACCTGAACAGGTACGAGGGGATGGTGCGGATGAGGCGCGATTCCCTCGTCTTTTCGTTGACGCGCACCGGGACCGACGCGACCGCGACGTTTTTCCTCCCCGCCTGGACGAGCGTTTCCAGCGTGTAGGTGTAGCTGTTGAACACGTTAAGCCTCATGGCGGCGTCGCGGCTGAAGGCGCGGAAACCGCTGGGGGCGTCGGGAATGTCGGTGCGGCTGACAAATCGAACCACCGCGCTGCCCAGCCTCTGCAGCATTTTCTTAATGAATGAAAATTCCCGTATCTCGCCGATGGGCCGGGAGCCTACCACGATCTCGGCCTCGCCGGCGAGGATCGGCGCGACCAGCGCCGGGATGTCGCCGGCGTTGTACTGGTTGTCGGCGTCCGTGTTGACGATGACGTCGGCGCCCAGGGACACGCAGGCGTCAATGCCGGTGGTGAAGGCCCTTGCGAGCCCCTTGTTTCGCGCGTGCCGGACGATATGGTCCACCCCGCACTCGCGCGCAACCCTCTCCGTGTCATCGGTGCTGCCATCATTGATGATGAGCCACTCGACTTTTCGAAATCCCGGCACCTTCCTTGGCAGAGATCCAAGGGTTGCAGGAAGGGTTTCCTGCTCATTATAGCAGGGAATCTGAATGATCAGCTTCATCGCACCTCCGAAAACCCGCACAGGGTAGAGTCCGAATTAATCCATGACAACAACTTTTTGTCAAACCGCCCGGCCGCGACTTTTTTATTCTTGATTTTCGCAGGCATCCCCCGGCATATTAAATGTTCACCGGCCGGACCCGCCAGCGACACGGCTGCGCGGTGACGCTTCGGGTCCATCCATCACTGTCAATGGAATCAATCACAGATGAACAACATGCCCGGCCCGTTTTCACTGTTTCGCAGGATCGCGAGGCGCGCCGATGGGAAGTCCCGGCCGCCGGCATCACCCGCGCTGAAGCCGGAAAGCCGCTTCAACAAAGCCGACATCGCGATGCTCGCGGTGTTCATCCTTCTCGGGTACTTCATTCGCAAGGCGCTTTTTGTCGGCATGGCCTATTCCGATGATTACGATTACGCGCAGATCGCCGTCATGATCTGCGACGGCAGGTACAACCCTGTCGATATCGGGAGAATGAACCTTTACGGATGGCGCTTCGCGATGGTGTTTCCCCTCGCGCTCTGCTTCAAGATTTTCGGCTCCACCTCCGAAAACATCGCGGCGCTGTGGCCGCTTGTCGCCTCCCTGGGGACCGCGGCCGTTCTCTACCCCATAGGCGCGAAACTCTTCGATTCCAAAACCGGGCTCATCGCGGCCATCCTTCACCTCCTGTACCCGGCCGACATCCATTTCGGCACCACGGTCCTCACCGAAACACCGTTCAATTTCCTGATCGCGCTCTCAATGCTCTTCTTCGTGATCGGGGAGGACTCGCGGCGCTGGTACGTCCAGAGCATGTGGTTTCTGCTGTGCGGCTCGATGACTACCTGGCTGCTCTACGGCAGGCCCTACGGCATCATGATACTCGCGGCCTACGGTGCGTTCATGGTGGTCCGCCACAGGATCAGATTCAACTACCTGTTCATCATCGCAGGGGCCGCCCTCACGCTGGCGGCCATCGAGTACGCAGTGCACGCGCACACCGGGACATGGTTCGAAAACTTCAAGGTGATGAAGCGCATGATCGACCCGATGTTCACGCCGGTGAGCAACTATTCACAGCACCTGGATTTTTACCGGCAGACGCTGTTCAACAACCGGATGCACCTGCCCCATTTCTACATCTTCATCATGGGCTTCGGGGTGCTGTTCAACTGGATGCGCTTTTCGCCGTCCTTCTCCGCGGAAAAGCTCTCTCCCGAAGCCGACAGGCGTTACCGGGAGCACGGCTACCTGATTTTGTTCTGGATGGCGTCGATCCTGCTCTACATCGAATTCGGCTTCCAGAACCTGGAGCACCTGACGCTGATGCACAAGCTCGACCGCTACCTGGTGATCGTCACCGCTCCCATCTGCCTGGGCGCAGCGCCGTTCCTCGCGCGCTTCACCAACCGCTACGCCATCGCCATCACCGCGGTGATGTTCTGCGCGCTCGCGGCCTGGTGGTACATGGCTGTCCTGCCGCCCGATCTCAGGCCCATGATAAGATTTCCCTGAGGCGGCCGAAATGGGAAAAAATCCGCCGGAAGGTATGGAAATGAAGACAAAACTCATGCAAATCACCGTTGTGCTCGCGCTATTCGCAGCTGTCCCGATACTGTCGGGCCTGGCCCCATTCCTCGATGCGCACCTGCAGGTGGGCGCGGACTATCGAAAGGCCGTCAGTGAGGCCGACGCGGTGGCCCTTGCCGTGGTGGAAAGCGCTTCAATACAGGAGTCCCGCTGCTCAACCCAGTTCAATTACACGCTGAAGGCGATTGAACGAATCAGGGGAGATGTCGAGCCCGGACGGACATATCCGTTCTCGTACGGGATTTACCACTGGCGGCCGGCGCGCTTCTTCTGGCAGGAGGACTGCCCCAGCGTCTCATACACGGTTCCAAACGTTGCGCGCGCCATGAAGCGGGGCGACAGAGTCATCATGACGCTTGATCGCCTGGGCGACGGCGGATCGCTCGTCGTGACCTCCACCATCGATATGGAACAGCTCGCAACGGTGAAACAAATCCCTGAAAGGAAATGAAATGCCCTTGCGGCGGGAAGAGACGCCTCCATGATGCGTTTTGCTGAAAATGACAACTGAGAAGGAAAGGGCCAGGAGCACCTTGATGAACACGATACACGGCTTTACCGCATGGACGTCATCCCGGCCGATGGTGTGGCGCATCGCCGCGCTCTCCATCGTGTGCGCGTGCCTGTTCTGCCTGACGGGATGCTTCGAGTACAGGCTGCGGGTGGGAAGCCTCGCGGTGCACAAAAAGATCATGCTCCGCAACGACAAAGAGGCGCTTGCAAAACATGAGCGCGGCGTGCTGAGGAACGCCCCCTCGTTCAGCGCCGGCGTGAGCGCGTATCTGGAGCCCGGCACCGAGCTTGAGCCGCTGCGCCTGGCCAGCTACTGGTATTACGTGAAAACGCCGCAGGGCCGCCATGGATGGATATACCAGTCGCAGGTGTACCGAATCCCGGTTGCAAAGCCGATCTACGACCTCCAGTACCGCAGTGACGACAACCACGCAATTATCGCCTCGCTGCCGCTGGTCATCATCATGGTGTGCAGCCTGTTCTTCTTCAACAACCGCTTCACCCGCACGGTGCTGCTGCCGGTGCTGCTGCTGCTCATCCTGCTTTCGGCGGTGTACTTCTCCGGCACTCACCGGGCGACGATGGACCGCCACACGCACACTTTTAAAAAGATTTCCGGGTTGCTCAGTGACAAGGCGGCGACGGTGTACGTGACCGATTACCTGTGGAGCAACCGCGTCAACTTCTGGACGGGTTACACGCGGCACTTCTCCTACTACCATTCGTCGAAACAGCCCAACTACAACAGCAACGCGCGCATACGAACCCTGCGGGCAAGCACCGACTGGAGAAATCTCCACGGGGTGTACATCATCGTCGATCCGGCGTTTTTCGAGCGCGCCGCCACCATCTGGGAGCTTCCCGAGTTCGCATCCACGGGTATCTACCCCGCCAACTGGGAAAGCGTTTTGAGCTCCGGATCCGCGACGCTCTACTGGGCGAGATGATCGCCGCACATCAATCCCCCTGCTTTTCCCACCTCGTCCTTCCGCGCGCCCGTATCTTTTCCCCTCCGTCAGCCGCGAGCCTGTGCAGAAACTCCCTGCCGGACGATACCTCCGCCTCGACCGACGCGCTGGTCACCGACTCGCCGTAGCGCACCTCCGAGAGGAACTCCACCTCGGCCTCGCCAAGCCGGTAGCCCCCCAGATCGGACATCGGGAGCGCCTCCACCAACCACTGGAGATAGCTGGTGTTGTTAACATGGCCGTTCAGGTCGATGTCGTCGGTGCGTACAGGAAAAACGATTCCGCTGCCATAGCTTCCCGCGTCGGGAACGCGCCCCTCGCTCGCGCCGAAAAACGATTTCGCCCCTTCCGAGAACTGCGACCGTATCGCGTCAGGAATCTTCACCATCCTTCGCAACTTCACGTCGATCAGCGCAAGCGTCGCAGTGCCGTATCCCGCCCTCTGCCCATCAGCGCCGACCAGGCTGTACTCGCGAAACGACGCGTATTCCCGGCACCAGGACCGCCACGTCTCCACCCTGACGCGCTCGTGCAGCGCTGGATAGCGGTCCACATGGAAGCGGAATCGCGCGTACACCCACGCAAGGCCGTCCTGCCTCAGGTCCTCAAGCGAGGTTCCCAGCGAGCGCGAATGCTCGTGGGCCGTACTCTGGAGGTAATTCCAGAGCGTTTTCATCGATGCAAGACCGCTGCTTCCCACCTCGTGAAAGCGCACCTCAAACTCAAGACTGAATATCCGACTCTCCATGGGAATACCTCGCCGGGCGGTGATGGCGCATGCTGCGCCGGTACAATGCGTACTTTTCTCATATCGGCGGGCGACTGAGACAACCGGAATTTTTTCAACTTCTCAAATTTATTAATTGACAGCTGCGCCATCCATGCTAAAGCTTGCTAACAAACTATGTTATCATATATTGTTATCATCTTTTGATACTACAATAAGAGGACACCATGAACAGGAAGACCATGCTTTCGATGGACGGGAACACGGCCGCCGCGCACATCGCCTACGCGTTTACCGAAGTGGCCGCGATCTACCCCATCACGCCGTCGTCAACGATGGCCGAATGCGTCGACGAATGGGCGGCGTACGGCAGAAAAAATATATTCGGAGAAACCGTCCGAGTCATAGAGATGCAGTCCGAGGCCGGCGCGGCGGGGGCGCTGCACGGCTCGCTTCAGTCCGGAGCGCTCACCACCACCTTTACCGCGTCGCAGGGGCTTCTGCTGAAAATTCCCAACATGTACAAGATATCGGGCGAGCTGCTTCCGTGCGTGTTCCACGTGAGCGCGCGCACGCTTTCCACGCACGCGCTGTCTATCTTCGGCGACCACTCCGACATCTACGCCGCGCGCCAGACCGGTTTCGCTATGCTCGCGACCGGAAGCGTCCAGGAGGTGATGGACCTTGCGGGCGTGGCGCATCTGTCCACTATAAGAAGCCGCGTGCCGTTCATGCACTTCTTCGACGGGTTCCGCACCTCACACGAGATTCAGAAGATCGAGGTGCTGGACTACGAATCGCTCGGCAGGCTCATCGACGCCGAAAAGCTCGCGGCGTTCAGGAAGAGCGCGCTCACGCCGGACGCCCCCGTCACCCGGGGCACCGCGATGAATCCCGACATCTTCTTCCAGCTGCGCGAAGCGGCGAATACCTATTATCAAGCCGTCCCCGATATCGTGGAAGGCTACATGGCCGAGATCGGCAAGCTTACCGGCCGCGAGTACCACCCCTTCGTGTACTACGGCGATCCCGACGCCGGCCGCGTCATCGTGGCCATGGGATCCGTCACCGAAACCATCCGCGAGACGGTGGATTACCTGAACGAGAAGGGCGAAAAGGTGGGCGCGCTCATCGTGCACCTCTACCGGCCCTTCTCCGCGGACTACTTCTTCCGCGCCTTCCCCGCGTCCGCAAAAAAAATCGCGGTGCTCGACCGCACCAAGGAGCCCGGGGCGACCGGCGAGCCGCTCTTCCTTGACGTGCTGAGCCTGTTCTACGGCAGGCCGGATTCCCCCGTCATCGTGGGTGGCCGTTACGGGCTCAGCTCAAAGGACGTCACGCCGCGCCAGATCATGGCGGTGTTCGAAAATCTCTCAAGCGCCTCGCCCCGGCACGGATTCACCGTGGGCATCACCGACGACGTGACCGGCACGTCGCTTCCGCTCCCGCCCGAGCAGAGCACCGTGCCGCCCGGCACGTTCGAGGCCAAGTTCTTCGGCATCGGGTCCGACGGCACTGTGGGCGCCAACAAGAACACCATCAAGATCATCGGCGACAACACCGAACTCTACGCCCAGGCGTATTTTGCGTATGACTCCAAAAAGTCCGGCGGCGTCACCGTATCGCACCTGCGCTTCGGGAAATCGCCCATCCGCTCCACCTACCTGGTCAACACGCCCGATTTCGTGGCCTGCCACGTAACGGCGTACCTTGACAAGTACGACGTGCTCGCGGGTCTGAAAAAGGGAGGCACCTTCCTCCTGAACAGCATCCGGGACGAAGAGGAAACCATCCTCCACCTTCCCGCACCGGTGAAGCGATACCTGGCAGAACAGGAAATCAGGTTTTTCATCATTAACGCCAACCGCATCGCGCGCGAGATCGGCATGCCCGGAAGGACCAACAGCATCATGCAGGCGGCCTTCTTCCGCGTCGCCAACGTCATAGCCCGCGAGCTCGCGGTGGAGCACATGAAGAAGGCGGTCAAGAAGACCTACGGCAAGAAGGGCGAGGACGTGGTGAAGCGCAACTTCACGGCGATCGACATGGGAGGCGATTCGGTGAAAGAAGTGCCCGTACCCCCCGAATGGAGGAACGCCTCCGACGACACCGCCGCCCCTCACGCCGACATGCCTGAATTCATCAGGAATGTCGTGCTCCCTATCAACCGCCTCGAGGGAGACAGCCTGCCGGTGAGCGCCTTCATCGACCGCCCCGACGGCACGTTCCCGCAGGGCACCGCGGCCTTTGAAAAGCGCGGCACCGCGCTCACCGTGCCCGAATGGATCCCCGCGCACTGCATCCAGTGCAACCAGTGCTCATACGTCTGCCCCCACGCCTGCATCCGCCCGTTCCTTGTCAACGAGGCCGAGCAGAGCACGCTGCCGGAAGGGGCCGCCACGCTCGAAGCCAAGGGCAGAGGGCTTGAGGGGCACCGGTTTCGCATGCAGGTGAGCCCGCTTGACTGCTACGGCTGCGGCGTGTGCGCCAACGTGTGCCCCGCCAAGACCAAGGCGCTCGTGATGAAGCCGCTCGAGACACAGATGGAACAGGCGCCGCTGTGGGACCACTTCACCGCACACGTCACCTACAAGGACAACCTCGTGTCGAAATTCACGGTCAAGGGAAGCCAGTTTGCGCAGCCGCTTTTCGAGTTCCACGGCGCCTGCGCCGGCTGCGGCGAAACCCCGCACCTCAAGCTCATCACGCAGCTTTTCGGCGAAAGGCTCATGATCTCCAACGCCACCGGCTGCTCGTCAATCTACAGCGGCTCCGCGCCCATCACGCCCTTCACCACCAACGCCAGGGGCCAGGGCCCGGCATGGGCGAGCTCGCTGTTCGAAGACAACGCGGAATACGGGTTCGGCATGTACCTCGGCTACGCGAAAATGCGCAAGAGGCTTGACGATCTGATCTGGAAGCTGAGCGAGGACACCACCGACGCCGCGCTGCGCAGCGCGTGCCTGGACTGGCGCATGAACCGCGAGGACAGCGAGCTTTCGGACGCGGCCTCGGAGGCGATCGTCGCACTGATCGAACACGACCCGGGCGAGACGGCCCGCGCCGTCCTTGAGCTCAGGCAGTACCTCCGCCGCCGTTCGGTATGGATCG
>CAZPZJ010000014.1:19303-31566 GCA_964591055.1 uncultured Leptospiraceae bacterium | reverse complement strand
GGAAAGAGCGAGGTTACAACCATGCGATCAACATAATCGAAAAAGTAGAGGAGAAACAGAAGGCCAAACACATACCTGGTGTATCCCTTCGATAGTTTGTACTCTTGTGTCATACCAGCACCGCTCATGACTCCTCCTTGTAAGTTTCAAGTAATCGTGCTGTCCTCTCTATCTTTCCTTACTCCGCCTTGTAACCGCCGAGGTTCGCAAGCGCGACGCTGCCGGGGCTGATGACCGACGGATCGACCATGACGTTGATGCATGCAGTTTTTCCGGATGCAAACGCCGCTTCCAGGGCCGGCTTGATGTCCTCGGGCTTTTCAACGAAGGCGCCGAAACCGCCAAGCGCTTCAACGAGCTTTTCATAATGCACTTTGCCAAGCTCGGTGCCGTCCTTGATTGCGTGGCCAAGGCGCAGCGTCTGGCTGTGCGCAATCATTCCCCACAGGGTGTCGTTTGCGACCACGACCACGATGGGAAGATTGTTCCTGATAGCGGTGTGGAATTCCATGAAGTTGAAGCCTACCGAACCGTCGCCGATCACCAGCAGGACGCGCTTGTCCTTGTTGAGGAGCTTGGCTGCATTCGCGTAGGGAAGCCCGACAGCGAGACATCCATAGAGGCCATAGTCGAGATAGTGACCCGCCTTGCGCACAGTCCTCGTCATGCCCATCCAGGTCGCGGTGTCACCGCCGTCCGCCGCCACGATATCGTCCTCGCGGTTCATGAACTCGTTGATTTCTTTTGCGAGACGGAGGGGATGAATCGGGGTTGATGCGCTTTCCCACATCGGCTGCGCCTGCGCCTTGCCGTCGACATCCGCCTTCTTTACGGTCTCGATCCACTCTTTAAACTGACCCTGGAGCTTGGAGCCGATCTTGCGCTCTTCGATCACGTTGATCATCTCCCGTACCGTCGTTTTCACATCAGCGACGATGCCGAGATCCACCTTCCTGTTCCTTCCGATTTCCTCGGCCTCGATGTCAACCTGGACAAATTTGGCGTCCTTGGGGAAAATGTCGCCGAAGATGTAATACAGGCTCAGGCGGGAGCCGAGAAAGAGGACGAGGTCGGTGCTGAGGTTCGCAATCAGCGCCGCACCGGGACGTATCGCGAGTGAAGATTCAAAACAGAGTGGATGCGTGTCCGGCACTACCCCGCGTCCGGCGTTCAGCGTGAATACCGGAAGGCCCGCTTTTTCAACAAGCTCGGTCAGTTCGGGCCCCGCGTCGGAGTACCAGGCGCCGCTGCCGGCGATGATGATAGGCTTCTTTGACTCAGAGATCATATCGACGACTTTCTTGACCGCTTCCCTGTCAGCTGATTTGGAAACCACGGTGCTTCCGTACTGCTTGACCTTGGTCATGTCGGCGGCCGCGTTGAGCACGTCGCAGGGAAGCTCGAGATATACGGGACCGGGTCTGCCGTTGCTGGCGTATCTGAACGCCATATCGATAAACTCGGGTATGCGCTCCACGTTGTGGCACACCAGCGCTTTCTTGACCATGGGTGCGATAACCGGCAGCTGAGTCATGTCCTGCAGGTCAAGCTTCTCTGTCGTTTCAAGGCCAACGCAGCCGGCGATCAGGACAATTGGCGCGTTCGAAAGCCTTGCACTCGCAATACCCGACAATGCGTTGGTGAATCCTGGCCCCGCGGTGACCATTGCAACCGCAGGTTTCCTTGTCATCCTCGCATATGCTTCGGCCATGAACACCGCGGCCTGCTCATGACGCGTTGCAAAAATCTTAACATCAGTATTTTCAAGAAACTGATAAATGGGCGTAATATGCCCTCCGCTGATGGAGAAAATATGCTTCACTCCCTTTTCAATGAGAGCTTCCGCCGCAAGACGACCGCCTATGATTTTTTCCATAACACCACTCTCCCAACTAGATTGATTGTAATGCGATCCGAACATTTACGTTCAGATTGAGCAAATATTCCGAAAAAATTATTGTAATAAATGAACTTTGTTCATATACTGAATTTAATTCAAACAAAAAAACGCGGCTACAGGAAAAAAACGAGAAAACCGAAGGGACTGCAATGAAACAATTCGAACTGCTTATCCAATACCAACACTGTTTCGGGAAAACCCTGCACAGCCAGGGAACGGTTTCTACAGAGAAAGAAGCCCGCGAATGGGTAAAGATGAAAAATGAAGAACCCTGGAATGCTTCCCGGAACACACCGGGCGACCCGGTATGCACCTGCACCGCGTCATTCTGCCAGTTTAAATTTCAAAGACCTTCTTTCGCATATCGCGAGATTGAAACACCTGCGACTGACAAAGAAAGCTGAACAGATTGTTTTTCATGCAGTCCGGCAGCCCTCTCCGGAACGGATGAAAAGCTGCCGGACATATCAACAATATCAAACGTCTAATACCTCATTACACCATGCTCAGGTGCTTATACTTTTCAAGATAACGGACCGCCGGCTTGAACGCATCCCTTCGGAACGGCTCGGCGAGCACATTGGCACCGCCCTCGATGACCGCGTTTATCACAACCGGTTTTCCCGACTTGACGGCTTCGTTCACCACGTCCTTGACATCGGCATAGTTTTCCACCGTGAATCCAAGCGCGCCCATGTCTCTGGCGAGCTGCGCGTAATCGGGATTTGTGGGAAGATCGGCGCCCACAAACCTGTTGTTGAAGAAGTCGATCTGGTTCTTCTTCTCGGCGCCCCACTCGCGGTTGTGGAAGACAACGGCGATAACGGGAATGTTCTCCCTGACTGCCGTCATGACTTCGCTCAGCCCGCTGATTCCCCAGGCGCCGTCGCCCTGCAGTGCGAACACGTGCTTGTCGGGAGCGCCCATTTTAGCCCCGAGGGCCGCGCCGTAGGCGAAACCGCAGTTGCCCCAGCTCAACGCAGAGATGTGCTGCCTCGGACCGGTAAACCTGAGATACGCATTGCAGATCGATGAGTTGTTTCCGATGTCAGTCGCAACAATCGAACCGGCGGGAATCGCGTCGGTAAGCTCCTTGATAAACCTTCTCGGGTGCATCAGCTTGTTGGTGGAAGACGACCACTTGTCGAGCTCTTCCTTCCAGACCGCTTTTTCCTTCGCGACGTCGCTCATGCGCTCATTGTTCTTCGCCCTGTTGGAGTCGATTGCGCGAAGCGCCTTGAGCACCTGCACCGCGAACTCCCTGGAATCGGCCATGATACCGAGGTCGATTGCTTTGGAGAGCCCCAGCTGCGAACCATCGATATCGACCTGAACAAGCTTCGCGTTCTTGGGCCAGTAATCGATGTCATACTGCGGAAGCGTGCCGAAAGGTCCCAGACGCGTTCCAAGAGCGAGAACGACATCGGCCTTGGCGATCGTGCGCATCGCAGCCTTGGAGCCGCAGTAGCCGATTGGGCCCACTGCGAGCTCATGATCGGCCGGAAAGCTGTCGTTGTGCAGGTAGGTGTTGACCACCGGCGCGGTGAGGTATTCGGCAAGGGCCTTGGTCTCCTGTATCGCGTTCCCCATCGAAACCCCCCCTCCCGAGAGGATCACGGGGTATTTCGCCTTACTCAGTATCTCCGCGGCAGCCTTTACCTGCTCTTCGGTGCCGCCGCCATACGATACTTCTTTCGTTTTGAATATTTCACAGTTGGTGTCCCCGTAGAAGAAATCCCTCGGGATGTTGAGCTGTGTCGGGCCGCATGCGTATTTCGCCATGTAAAAACACCTGCGGGCGAGCTCGGCCATCCGCTCGGGACGGTTCACCCGCACCTGATACTTGGTGCATTTTTCAAACCATGGCATCTGGTCAAGCTCCTGAAAACCGCCGGTTCCGATCCCCATGCTTCCCGTTTCCGGGGTAATCGCCACAACCGGTGAATGGGCCCAGAAGGCCGCGGTGATGGCGGAGACAAAATTCGCCGCGCCAGGTCCGTTCTGCGCGATACATGTCTGCGGCCTGCCTGTGACCCGGGCGTATCCGTCGGCCGCGTGCGCCGCCGCCTGTTCGTGCGCAACCGGGATAAAGCGTATTCCGGCGGCGGGGAACAGATCCAGCGCATCCATGAACGCGCTGCCGACAATTCCGAACACATTTGTGATACCTTCGGCGACCATCGTTTCGACAAGCGCCTCAGAGGGTGTCATTCTTGCCATTTCTTCCTCCAAAAAAATTATTGTTCTTGTATCGTTTAAGATTGTAATACCTTGCTCACCCTTATTACAGCTCCATGAGCTGGCCGCCGTCCACGTTGACCGCCTGCCCCGTAATGTACGACGATTCGCTTGAAGCGAGAAACGCCACAAGCCCGGCGACTTCATCCTGCTTGCCTATGCGCCCCATCGGGATCGTCTTGCACATCTCCTGCTCGCGGTCGGCCACCGTGACGCCGAACACCTTCGCCTCGAGCTCAAACCTCTTCATTTCGAAATCAGAATAAATCTGCCCCGGGCAGATTGCGTTTACCCGGATTCCAGCGCCGGCAAGCTCCTTCGCCATGACCTTCGTAAGCATGTTCAATCCGGCCTTTGCCACCGCGTACGCGCCGTTGAACACCGGAGGAACCTTGCCCGCCCTCGATGATGTGTTGATAATGCTTCCCGCCCGGCCGATCATCATGGGTATGATGGCCCTTGAAACACGCCATGTCCCCGTCAGATTGATATCGACCGTCTTCAGCCACAGCTCCTCGTTGTAATCGAGCACCGTGGCCGGCACTCCAAATGTGGCCCCGGCGTTGTTGCAAAGGATGTCAACATGGTCAAATGCCCCTTTCACCGTTTCCGCCATCTTCTTGACCGATTCCGTACTTGTGACGTCAACGCCGACCGCAATGGTCTTCACGGAAAATTCCTTTGCAAGCTCCCCTGCAATCTCTTCCATTTCACCAAGTCCCGGCGCCTTGAGCAGCCCTTCATCGATCTGAACACCGAGGTCCGCGATAATAACATTCGCCCCGCATGAAGCGAGTTTGCGGGCTATAGCATAACCGATGCCCGTCTTCTTACCGCAGCCTGTAACGAGAGCGACTTTCCCTGCAAGATCGGTATACATGTCTAACCTCTCAAGTTTTGATTATAATGCCTTTCATTTACTGAATGTAGTTCAGTTGCTTAAATCGTCAAGATTTATTTTTGAAATTTTTCTGTTTTTCAGAGGATAACAAAGGCATCATCAGGCGCGCTTGTGGGTGGACGGCGACACTGCCGGGACGGGCTATACACGCAAAAAGAGGGACGCCCCGACGAAGCGCCCCTCTTTTTGTAAATGTTCTGCGGGGATTACTGTCTCTGTCCGAACGCCATGACGAGCAACACGCAAATTTCGTGATTGCCGTCTTCCTCTGTCTGGTCGTCCGCGTTGTACCGCCTTGCGTCCATGCCATAGGCGTAATGAATGAAAACGGGAAGCACGTTGGCGAGCTTGGTGCTCAGCTGCACCGAGAAGCTCCTGTACGTCCTGCGCTCGTATTCGGGCGCGCCGATCACGTCATTTTCGCGCGGCATGTAGAGAATATTGAAGGCCGGCTGCAGCCTTGTGTCCCAGAACGGAAGGAGCGGGAATCCGAGTCCGAACTTGCCGATCGCGTATTTGTTGTGATAAAATTCACCGAAGAAGTAGCCGGGAAGGACCGCGACTTCCGAAGAGTAACTGCCGATCTGGTCGGAATTGTTGCGGTCAACATCAGTATGCCATGCCCCGTTCGCGTCAACCTGGAGGTTGATGTCAAACGGAAAGTTGTAGTACAATCCCAGCTGTGCGTAACGCTTCTGTGTATCGGTGATGTCGGAATCGTCAAGCGTGGTGCCGGCAGTATCCGCAAAGGTGCCGTAACCCACCCTGTGAATGTACTGGTACCGGGCCCGCAGATAAATCCCGTGCTTGACCCTGTTCAGGTTGGTTTTCGCCACATTGTCGAACACCAGCTCAGCGGTTCCCGTGTGTTCCCAGTGGTTGTCCGGAAGGTCGATAAGCGTCTCTTCCGTATCAAACGGGAAGCCGTCCTCTTCCTTGTACTTCTTGTACGTGCAATATCCGGGATAGTAGGATAAAAACGCCGAAAGTGAGCTTATGAAATTGTACCGCACAAACAGCTCGGCTCCCATGTTGTTGCCCTTGAATATCCTGGTCTGATCGAGCTCGCCCCTGGTATTGTACGCATGAAATCCGCCGTAAATACTGTGGTTATACTGCGGCTTGATCCCCGCGAACAGGCTGTCATTCTTTATTCCGAAGATAAAGAACACCCTGGTCGTGGTGAGGCCGAACTGGGCATAGAGATCGTTTGGAAAATCCTCCATGAACCAGTTATACATGATGAGAGGCGACATTCTGTTTTCCTCGGCATTGCTGACCGGCTGGGTCGCCCCGAGCGCCAGAAAATGACGGTAAGGCTGCTTTTCCGCCATGGCATTGTCCGCCCAATGTAAAGCGGCACACATGAACAACGCCAGTGCGAGTAGAACGCGACTTGCCTTCTTCATTAATGCTCCCCCTTTGTTTGATGTTTGAATGCGCGTGCGTTGCGCGGAACGCGCCTTCGTACTTCCTCCGCAGGAAGTGTACCCGACATCGAGTTTACAGTAAAGTGAAAATACCTTATCGTCAATGTCAATTATTATATTCGATATCCTTTCAGATATTGAGCGTAGTTCATTTTTCAGGACGGCGAATACTGTTTCCTGCACTCCTTGTTGATCTTTGCTGAGCAGAAATCGCCGCACATGGTGCAGACATCCGAATCATCCCTGCCGGACTCCTTTCTCATCAGGCGCGCCTTTTCCGGATTCATTGAAAGCCGGTACATGCTTTCCCAGTCGAGATTGCTCCGCGCCCTTGACATATCATCGTCCCGATCCCGCGCTCCCGGGATCCCGCGGGCGATATCGGCCGCATGCGCGGCGATTTTCGAGGCGATGACGCCATCAACAACGCCATTGATATCCGGAAGGCCCAGGTGCTCCATGGGTGTCAGGTAGCACAGAAAATCGGCGCCATGCATGGCCGCGAGCGCCCCGCCGATTGCGCCGGTCAGGTGGTCATATCCGGGAGAGCAATCAGTCACCAGCGGCCCCAGCACATAAAAGGGCGCCCCGTCGCAGTACTGCTTCTGAAGCTCCATGTTGCGCTGTATCATGTGCAGCGGCACATGCCCCGGGCCTTCGATCATCACCTGCACCCCGCGGGCGCGCGCCCTTCTCCCGAGCTCCCCCAGGCACCTCAGCTCTTCAAGCTGCGCCGAGTCTGTTGCGTCCGCGAGGCACCCGGGGCGCAGCCCGTCGCCAAGGCTCAACACCACATCGTGTTTTTTCGCCATATCGAGGATTTCATCGTACCTGGTGAAAAGCGGGTTTTCCAGTCCATGGTACATCATCCACTTGACGAGAAAGCTTCCACCCCTTGAAACCACGCCCATGATCCTGCCGTCGAGCATCGGTATGCATTTCCTGGTAACGCCGCAATGTACGGTGATAAAATCGACGCCGTCCTCGATGTGCATCCGAACGGATTCTATAAAATCATCTTCACTGATCGAAGCCACGTCGGGATGCCTCACGATCGCCTCGTAGATTGGCACGGTGCCGACCGGCACGCGCGACTGTCGAAGCACCCTTTTGCGCATGCCGGTAATATCGCCACCGGTTGAAAGGTCCATAACGGTATCCGCTCCATATTTCACCGCGGCTTCGAGCTTCTCGATCTCATACGACGGATCGGCGTTAAAGTTCGATGTTCCCAGGTTCGCGTTTATCTTGATCTTCAGCCCGGCCCCCACACCGACCGGCTCGCAGGCGTGCAATGCGCTTTTTAAAATCACCATTGTACCGTCGGCAATATGCGCCCGTATCTTCTCCGGAGAGAGCGGTTCATTTTCCGCGATTTTAAGCATCTCCACTGACATCTCACCCGACTTGGCAATTTCTATCTGTGTCATAATCCGTATTTCTCCTGAATTGTTAAAATTTTTCCCTCGACATCCCTGCTCGTCACGACCGCCGATATTGAACAGATCATATCGGCTCCCGAGGCTATGACTTCATCCATGTTCGCTTCGTTGATCCCGCCTATCGCGGCAATCGGGATATTGCACGCCCTCCTGATCGCCTTCACAAGCCCGACTCCCCGCCCGTTTCCCGCTCCAGGCTTGGTGTTCGTATTGAACACCGGACCGACCCCCAGATAATCCGCTCCCTGTTCACATGCTTTCACGGCCTCTTCGACAGAACGAACAGTGACACCGATTGTCCTGTCGTTGCCGACCAGCCTTCTGGCGACATCATACGGCATGTCGCTCTGCCCTATGTGTATGCCGTCCGCGTCGACCGCCAGAGCAATATCGATCCTGTCATTGATGATCAGCCTGCAACGGCTTCCCTCGCATAATCGTTTCAGCTCCAGCGCCTGCCTGTACATATCCGCGGTATCCATGTCCTTTTCGCGATACTGGATGAGATCGCACCCCGCGCGGACGGCGCAGCGTGCGTCTTCGAGTATGCCGGCCGCGCTCAACGATGAATCCGTGATGAAATAATAACCCCTCATCGGTCAATCCTCCGCATCGACTCCACGGTGCGCTCGCTCAGGTCGGCTATGCTGTCAAAGAGCCGTTCCTTGAACGTTCCGGGGCCGCCTGATTGTTTTTCTGCAATTTCGGCGGCGATGCCGAAGCACGCAAGCCCTGATCCGGCCGCAAGCGCGATATCTTCCGGACACGCCCCGGCGAATGCGCCGATGACTGAAGCCGCCATGCAGCCCGTTCCAACCACTCTGCTCATGATTGCACACCCGTTTTTCACAACATACGGGCCCGATCCCCCCGCTACAATATCATGCGCGCCGGTTACCACCACAACACATGATTTTTGCCGTGCGAGTGTCGCCGCAATTTCCGCAAGATCCTCATTCACCTCTGTGGCATCAACCCCTCTGGTGCGCACGCTGTATCCCGCGACGCTAGCGATCTCTGATGCGTTGCCCTTGATGATATCCACCCGCCTCCGTTCAATCATCTCAAGGCATGTACGGTCCCTGAACGAGGTCGCGCCTGCACCGCACACGTCCAGCACCACGGGAATTCCCCGCCGGTTGGCAGCCCCCGCGGCGATCATCGCGCTTTCGATGAAATCAGTAGTAAGCGTTCCTATGTTGATCACAAGCGCGGAGGCAATCCCGATCATCTCCTCCATCTCCTCCGCGGCGTGCGCCATCACCGGGGAAGCTCCAAACGATTTCACCACCTGTGCGCAGTCGTAAATCGTCACCCAGTTTGTCAGATGATGCACCAGCGGGCTTTTTTCCCGCACGGCGGCAAGGCAAGAACAGACATTCATTGTCATTCTCCCTTCAAATGTTGTACATGATTGATTGTGAAACGTCAGGAGGGTTGAAATCGAGATATGAGCATATTCCCTTCGCTGGCATTACCCAGATCAGGTTCAACGGGTATAATCTCAGGCCCAAGTTCTGAACCACCCCGACAGTGCAACACTGTCAGAACGGCCCCATGTTTTGTCAATGAAAAATTATTCAGAGGAGTGAAAAAAGCCAATTACAGCAGATTCTGTATCTTATACCGCAGCAGCCTGAAGTAAAATGACGCCCTGGTTCCGAATCCCATTGTCACCATTGAGAACGCCAGTCCTGAAAACGCGATTGCCAGGATCGCCCACTTCGAGGCGATCCTTCCGAGGATCGAATCGGTATACGCCACAACCGGGGAAACCTCGACAGGCACGGAGATGACGAACTTCTCTGAAACCGCTTCCGTCCATTCAATTGTTTTCCTGCCTTCAATGATTTTGCTGTAGCGCGCTTTTGCGGTGATGTAATATTCGCCGTTCTTCAAATTCCTGAGTTCAACCGCTTCCGAAAGCTGATTGATCGAATCGCCCGGCGCAGTTTTACCGGTGTCGACAATGACCGAATAGCCCGCAATGTCTTTTTTATCAATATTGATCGCCTGCAGCACAACCTGAAAATCAGGCCTTGCGAATGGAACTTCGCTGTTGAATGGCAGCACAAGTTTTAGCCGTGGCTCCCTCATCGCCGGCGGCGCTTTCCCCTCACCGCGCGGAACACGCTCCCTCTCCTTCATCCTCGCTATTTCCTTGAGGTATTCAAGGTCAATAGCCTCCGCGTGCCCCACCACGATTTCATAGTTTTCCATGAGCCCGGGCGAGTTGGTTTTATCAACCGGCCTTATGTTGAAGAAATACCTTCCCTCTTCAAGACCCTGATACTTGATCGAAAAATCGGTCGTGAATGATTTGGGCTCCTCGATTTTGTCCTTGGAAATGCTGCACAAAAATCCCTTGACGCGCAAAAGATCGCTCACGTTCCAGTTCAGGACGGGTGAGTTCGACGGCGCCGATTTGCCTTCCGGATGCGTTGTTGACCGCATGCCGATGACCTGAAGGGGGCTCCGGCTCACCTGAATCCGGTAGTGGACCGTCCTGCTGAGATTGCCCGCTCCATCCATCGATCGCATGTGAAAATACGACACACCGTCGTCCAGGTCGGGCACCGTAATCCTGTTCTGTGTCACCCGCAGTGTCGGTTCCGCGACTGATGGGGGTATGAAATTCGGATCCTTGTTGACGACATGTACATATCCTACGATTCCCGATTCATCCGCCGGCGTTGTCCATTGAATCAGCGCCGACGACGCCCGTGACCAGGTGTTTTCCGGGTGAGTCCTCGAAAACACTACCGGAGGCTCGGCGTACACATCCGAGTAGTTGAGCCGCAGCCGGCTCCCTTCCCGCCAGACAACCACCACATGCTTTCCTGCGCTCACTGCGACGGGGTCCCTGGCGGCAATTCCGGCTTTCGAGAGCATGACCGAGTCCGAAAATTTCTTTTCCGGTATGGAGTACTTTCTCACGAATATGCCCGGTTCGCCCTTGCGCAGGTCGTACCACACAAACGAGAGCTCGTTTTCCTGGGAGAGCACCACGGACGGCGAGTAGCAGTTTGACTGGGTGTCTGACACTTTCTGTGGAAGCGCCTCCCAGTAGCGACCTTCCTCGAATCCCGTCTTGAAGCGTATGGCCCAGGTCTTCTCCTCATTGTCCTGGTAGGCGAGGTATACGTTCCTGTGCATGATGAGCAGCGATGGCGACGAGCTGTTGGAGGTGCCCCTCGTGATTTGCCTGCTGTCGGTCCAGCTTTTCCCGTAGTCCGACGAGCGGATGTACAGGAGATCGTCGGTAAAGCGCTCCGCCTTTTTGCTTCGACCCTGCCACACAAGAAAGATGTTGGCGCCGGAATACCTGATTTCGGGGAAAAAAGCGCCGCGCAGCTCGCCGCCAACGTCGATCAGGTTGGCGGGAGTTGAAAACACCTTCCCGTCCTCGCTGAATGTATGATAGAGTCTGAAACCCTCTTTCTGAAGCGCGTGGTAATAGACGTGCAGTGAATGTCTGTCGTCGTAGTACACTCTTGGAATCATCTCCATTTCAGCAGAAGAGTCCTCCTCCCCGCCTTTCCGCAGAATCGAGGGCTCGGCCCATGTAGCTCCCATATCAGTGGAAATGGAGTAAAACAGCCGTGTCTTTGCCAGATCGCCTACGATGTTCTGCCACGCGACCGCGACGTGGCCGTTCCCCGACACCGCTACATGCGGGTTGTGGTCGCCCGTTCCCGTGAGATCGGCAAGCTTGCGATGTGGTATAAAGCTCTTTCCGGCGTTGAACGAAAGGGTAACGTGGATGCTGTTGCCTTCCTTCCCGGCCGTTTCATATACCACCACGACGAGATTGCCCTTGGAAACGACCTGATGGCTTTTCACCGCCACGGCGGGCGGGGTCAGCAGAAAGCTCTTCTCCCATCCGGCGGGAGAGGTGGACACTTCCGTGACATGGAAGGCGGTTGTGATGATGAATGCCGCAGAAAGCAGGAGTATGACCGACCACAGCGCCTGCCGGAAATACGGGTGCTTCACTGAAAGGTCATAGATGTATGTGATAACCGAGTTCATTGCCGGTGCGTACAGTTCACATAACCCGGGAGGATTAACAGCTCATACTATAATATCGGCAGAGACGGTTTCCACGGCAATGCATTTAACCGTTATTTTATAAAGCATCGGCAGGCTCATGGTCATACCGGTAATACCATTTCGCCCATTCGGCGGCCTTTCCCTTCTGGATCGCTTCCCGGCTCTCGAAATCGTGGACGCGTCCCGCCAGGTTTTTCCGCAGGAGGTCCGCATAATCGCCGGTTGTTTTTTCAAGGTAATTCGCCATGTACGTATAGCCGTTCCAGCGCTTCATCTTCCTGTACCAGTCCTTTTTCTCG
>CAZPZJ010000014.1:13861-19203 GCA_964591055.1 uncultured Leptospiraceae bacterium | reverse complement strand
GTTTTCTTCATGAAAGATGCTCCCAGCGTATTAAATGGTCTTTTGCGATCATGGTTGCGGCCCTTCGCCCGATAACATCCGGGCGGCGGTATACGGGAATTCCCACACCCGGGCGTCTGTAATCGAGATCGCTGTCCAGGATAACGGCCCCTTCCGGTATGTCTCTGGCGGCGAAAATGCTCTTCCTCGCGCTTCTCGCCACACACTCCTCTGACGGGGAATAGTCGATGGCGCCGTCACCGGCCATGACGAGGGCCCTTCTCACCTCCGACATCATTCGCGAGAATCCCGAAGGCGTCAGCGAAACGTCCCGGTCAGGACATTCAAACGCTCCTTCAAGCATGAAGTGCTTCTCGAACACCCTTGCGCCAAAACCTGCTGCAAGCACCGCCGGCAGGGTATCGGCCGAGTGGTCGGAAAATCCCACCTCGCAGCCGAACCTCGATGCGAGCGATTGAATTCGTTTCAGGTTCAAATCGGCGTCCCCCGCAGGATAGAGCGCCACGCAGTGCAGCAGCGCAATGTCCGGGCAGCCGCCCGAACGCAGCACATTCACCGCATACTCAATCTCGGCTTCCATGCTTATCCCCGTTGACATGATGACCGGTTTTCCCGTCGCCGCGACCGCCTCGAGCAGACTCGTATCGGTCACCTCGGAAGAGGCGATCTTGTACAACCGCACGCCGAGCGACTCAAGCAGCTCCACTGACCCGGCGTCGAAGGGCGAAGAGAAGAACTCCACGCCGCGCCGGGCGCACCTTTCGGCGATCACGCTGTATTCTTCGGCCGGCAGCGTCAGTTTCACGAAAAAATCAATCTCCTTTCTGGAGCGCGCAATCTCCGCTCCCCCCTCCATCAGCGACGAGGTGAACTCGGAGTACAGCCTTTCAGGGTTGAACGTCTGAAACTTCACCGCATCCGCGCCGATTCCGGCTGCGCTGTCTACCAGCTCGAGTGCGGTATTCAAATCGCCGTTGTGATTGATTCCGATTTCGGCTATGAAAATCGCGTCCCTGTCCCTGAAAATTGATCTCAGCATAATCTGTACGTCCGCCAATGGGGATGTTTCATCGCAACGATAATATTTTTTCTTACTACGCGGGACAGGTGTCAAGACTATATTTACACCGCGCGATGAAAACACGGCCTGCGGCGACATGGCACACAACGTGCTTTTTTACTTTACAAATAAAAACAAGGTGCCAATCTATTGAAATTGCGCGGATTGAACAGTAAATCACACATCTGAAAGGCTGCTGAAATGAGTGGAAAGTATATTTTATCGATTGATCTTGGCACAACCGGCAACAGGGTTTTCTGCTTCGATGAAACAGGCCATGCGCTCTCCAGTTCATACAGTGAGTTCACCCAGTACTTCCCCGCACCGGGACATGTAGAGCACGATCCGCTTGAAATTTGGGATTCCGTAAAGATGCTCATCCCCCGGGCGCTCAACAGCGGCAATCTCTCGCCCTCGGACGCCGTATCGATCGGCATCACCAACCAGCGCGAAACAACGGTGCTATGGCATCGTGACACCGGCAAACCCGTGTACAACGCGATCGTGTGGCAATGTCGCAGGACCACCGACATCTGCAACCAGCTCAAGGAGCGCCGTTACGACACGTTTTTCCGCCAGAAGACCGGCCTTGTCGTCGATGCGTATTTTTCCGGAACCAAGATCAAGTGGATACTCGACAATGTTTCCGGCGCCCGATCGCTTGCTGAACAGGGAAAACTGCTCTTCGGGACCATCGACTCCTGGATACTGTGGAAGTTGACGGGCGGGGCCTCGCATAAAACGGATCACACAAACGCATCGAGGACCCTCATCTACAACATATTCGAAAAGAAATGGGACCAGGAACTGCTGCACATCCTGAACATCCCCGCATCCATACTCCCCGCGGTCCAGAATTCCGCGTCGGATTTCGGCAAAACGAAAGGCGTGCCGGGCCTTCCTGACGGCATCCCCATCGGCGGGATCGCGGGCGACCAGCACGCCGCGATGGTGGGACAGAACTGCGTCACGCAGGGGACCATCAAGAACACGTACGGAACCGGCTGTTTCATGCTGTTGAACACCGGCGAAAAACACACCATCTCCCAGAACGGTCTCCTCACCACCCTCACGTGCGATGATCACGGCGCGCCCGTGTACGCGCTCGAGGGATCCACTTTCATCGCCGGCGCCGTCATTCAGTGGATCCGCGACTACATGAAGTTCATCGATTCCAGTTCCGAGTCGGAGCAGGCTGCTCGAAGCGTTGACAAAACCGACGAAGTGGTAATCGTCCCGGCCTTTGTCGGCCTCGGCTCTCCCTACTGGAAGGCGGACGCGCGGGGAGCGATTTTCGGAATCACGAGGGACACCACGCGCGAGCAGATCATCCGCGCCTCGCTGAAATCCATCGCGTTCCAGACATACGACATCATCGAATCAATGCAGCAGGATTCCGGAATGCTCATCAGGGAGCTCAGGGTCGACGGAGGCGCCACGGGCAACTCGTACATGATGCAGTTCCAGTCGGACATTCTCGACATTCCGGTGCTCCTGCCTGAAATCACCGAGTCGACCGCCCTGGGCGCCGCCTACCTTGCCGGGCTTTCGGCGGGGATATACTCGACAATATCCGAGGTCGCACGTCACAATAAAATCACGAAAAGCTTCAGGCCGTCGATGGACGCGGATACCAGGGGCCGGGAACTGAAACTGTGGAAAGACGCGATACGCCGCATACTTCTGTAAGGCATTTTTTTCTTGTAATTAATTACATATCCTTTGAATATGAAGTCCGGAGGAATCGAACATGCCAAAGCCATTACTCGGGGAGCTGCTGGTTGAAAACAACGAAATCACCCAGGAGCAGCTCAACAAAGCCATTGAAGTGCAGAAAAAGGAGGGAGGCCTTATCGGCATTATCCTGGTAAACCTTGCCTTTATCGATGAGCAGACGCTTGTAAAATACCTTGCCGTTCAGGCGGAACGGGTTGTGAAATCGGATTAATTACAAGCACCCCGGCAATCCTCTCCGGGGTGCTTTGTTTTGCTTGAATCGCTGCGATTCTGTCAGACTATCCTGTACAGCCAGCCGTGCCTGTCCTCGTAATCGCCCGTCTGTATCTTCGTCAGCCTTTCATACAGTTTCGTGATGACCGGGCCGGCGGCGTCCGGATTGCCGTACACAAACTCCCGGTCCCTGTACTTGATTGATGAAATCGGGGTGATAACCGCGGCGGTGCCGACTGCGCCCACTTCGTCGAAGCCTTCAACCTCGTCGATCGAGACCTGCCTCTTCTCCACCTTCATCCCCATGTCCTCGGATATCTTCGCGAGGCTGTTATTGGTAATGCTGGGGAGTATCGTTTTGGAATCAGGTGAAATATAGCTGTTTCCCTTCACCGCCATAAAGTTCGAGGTGCTGAACTCATCGATATATTTCTTCTCCCGGGGATCAAGGTAGAGCACAATAGGATAGCCTTTCTTTTTCCCGACCTCGCCGCCGCGAAGTCCCGCAGCGTAGTTGCCTCCGACCTTGCAATCGCCCACGCCGCTGGGGGCGGCCCTGTCGAATTCCTCAACGACAAGCGCTTTGACCGGCTTGAAACCACCCTTGTAGTAAGGGCCAACCGGTGTCGCAAACACCACGAACAGGTATTCGTCCGCGGGACCGAGGCCTACCCTGGGCCCGACCCCTATCATGAGGGGGCGGATATACAGGCTTGCCCCGGTTCCATACGGAGGGACGAACCGCGCGTTCGCCTCGACGACTTTGTGCACGGCCTCCAGAAAGAGACTGGTGGGCACCTGAGGCATGTAAATGCGGTCACAGCTTCGCTGAAGCCGCTCAGCGTTCGCCTCGGGCCTGAAGGCGACAATTTTCCCGTCCGCCGTTTCAAAGGCCTTCAGGCCTTCAAACGCCTGCTGGCCGTAATGCAGGCTCGGGACCGCCATGTGCAGAACCAGATTTTCGTCCGAGGTGATTTCTCCGTTTGACCACTTCCCGTCTTTGTAAGAATAGCGGACATTGTAATCGGTTTTATGATACCCGAAGGGAAGATCGCCCCAGTTCAAATCTGCTTTCTTGGAATTTTGCGTATTCATGATAACACTTCCTACTCTTGTCAGGTGGGATAAATTTCAGAAAGAGTATTAGGAGCCCCTTTCTTGTCAAGTAGAATCGGATAAAATCCGGCCCCGCTCATTGCTCAACCACCATCCCCTTCCACCGATTTCATCAGCGTGTGATAGTATTCCGGTCGGCCGCTCCGGTATAGATTGAACCATGCATCCAGGGTTTCCGCACTGAACACCTCCACCCTTTTCAGGATTTCATACGCGAATTCCAGCGGAGCCGTTCCCGATGCCGTAATCAGGTTATCATCCGCAACCGCAGGGGCGCTCACGTAGAAGCTTTCACCCGCATAATGAGGGCAGAACGCCTTGAGGAATCCGGGGTCATTGCTGGTGTGCCTTCTTGAATTCAGCAGGCCCCTTTCCGCCAGGGCGAGCGTGGCCCCGCATATTGCCCCCACCACAACGCCATTCCCGAGACAATCCCCGACCGCATCAACGACCGGCCCGTGCCCGGGATTCATCCATGAATCGCCACCGGGCAGAATGAGAACATCGCCCGCCTCAGGGACAACATCCGTGATTTTTATTTCCGGTTTCACCGTCAATCCCCCCATTGTCCGGACAGGGCGCAGGTCCATCCCAACCGTGGTGACGGGCACCGTAACTCCTTTCCCGCGAAAGAACCGTCCCGTGTTCAACTCCGCCGTGATGAAACCGATCTCCCAGTCCGCAAGCGTGTCAAATACGTATACGTATGCTTTCATTGAATTCCCTCCATCAATATACGGCGATCGGCCCTTCGATGTCTCCCGATATAAACTGCCGCGCGTATTCGCTCTCACCGCTGAAAAACGACCCGCCCGGACCATTGAATACTATTTTACTGTCATAGAGCAACACGACAGTGTCGGCGATTTTCTCCGCGACTTTCAAATCATGTGTTGCGACAATGGAAGTGCATCCCGTCGTCTGACGTATCTCAAGGATTATATCGGCGATGGCGTCCGAGAGCACCGGATCAAGCCCCGCGGTCGGATCATCATAGAGAATCAGCGACGGGCTCAGGCAGATCGCCCGTGCGAAGCCGACCCGCTTCTGCATGCCTCCGCTCAGCTCGGATGGGATTTTCAACTCGCTTCCGCCAAGCCCTATTTTCTTCAACACAGGGCCGATAATGGACTCGATTTCGAGTTCGGGAACACCCGCGCGCCTGAGTCCGAAGGCGACATTGTCGAAAACCGTCATGGAATCGAAAAGGCCGCCC
>CAZPZJ010000014.1:3517-13761 GCA_964591055.1 uncultured Leptospiraceae bacterium | reverse complement strand
ATCCTTATCATGAGTACATCCCGTCCTGGTATTCCCTGATCGAGTAAAGTATATTGAGATATGAAATATACCTGTCCTCGTTGAGCGTTCCAGCTTCCACCATTTTTTTGATTTCACAGTTCGGCTCGTGATCGTGAGAGCAGGGCTGATATCCGCACCTTCCGCTGCAGGCGTGGAATTCGGGAAAATACTTTTCAAGCATGTGCGGCTCGATGTCCATCAGGCCGAACTCGCGAAGACCGGGCGTATCGATTATTCTCGTCGAGTCATCAATCTCGATCATCTGAACATTGGTTGTCGTGTGCCTGCCTTTTCCCGTGCTTTCGGACACTTCGGAAATCCTGAGATTGAGCCCCGGATACAGGCGGTTCAGCATGCTTGTTTTTCCGGCGCCCGAGTTCCCGACAAGTATGGACATCCTGCCTTCCACGCTTTTTTTAAATGCGCCCATATTGGTGCCCTTCAGGGCGGATGTGAAGAGCGTCTGTATCCCCGTGCCGGCGTAATATTCCTTTACGTACTTCACAGCCTTTCTGTCGGCAAGATCACTCTTGTTGACGCACAGGAGCACCGGGATTTTCTCCTTGTGCGCTCTCACGAGTATTCTGTCAACAAACCTGAGATTGAGCCTCGGCTTTATGAATGATTGAATGACAATGATCTGGTCAAGGTTCGTTGCGATGATGTCTTCCCTGCGGTTTCTGCCCTTATCCTTTCTCGAGAAGACATTGGCCCTCTCACACACATCGTCGATTGAACCCGTTCCGTCCGGATTGAGCGAGCATATAACCCTGTCCCCCACAGCGATGGGATTTGTGTATCTCTTCTCTCCTTCTCTGGCCTGCCTTATTTTTCCCCGAAGCGTACAGTTGACAGCCCGCCCGTCGAAGCTGACGGTATAAAAAAGACCGTAAACCCTTACAACAAGCCCGATCATGCCCTGAACGCCGCTTCAAGTGGCATTAAACCGCTGGTAAAAAAATAATGTTTTTTTACTGAAAAAAAACGTAAATGAGTAAAGAAACCGCGTATTCGAGCCGATAAGAATAAGTGATGGAGTAATATGGTATACCCTCCCGAATCATACCATATTACGAAATCGAGCTTTGATCGACTCAACCAAAATGAGGGCAGGATAGCCGCCCAGCTATTCTGCCCTTTACTTTGCATGTTCCGGCCCCTTTCCTTCAGGTATCATGGTCAGTATAAGCGGTGTAAACCTGATCAGCTCGCCGTCTATGAATCCCGTCGCATCAACGCCATTGACTATGAAGGTAACCAGATAGTCCAATCCCTCATGGAGGTTCAACATATCGCGCTGGTATTCAATCATGGTCTGCTGAATCGAGATGTCGAAAGATATGTCCTGGTTTTTCCTGTCATAAAAAGTGATGGTGCTGAAAATCCTGTCAGTGTTCTTGTACTTCATTGTCATCGTCACGGTTTTTCCGCCGTAACCGGAGGCATTTTCCCTTATGCCTGAAAGAATGATGTCGGTGTTTTCATTGATTTGACCTGATAGAGGTCGGTCATGCACGGCGCACAGGATGGCGGACGCGACAATGAAAACCACTGCGCGACTGGTGATTGATTTTCCAATTATATTCATCTGTCTTCGCATCATGCACGGCATCGGATGAAACCCGATCATCTCCGTGTACACATGTTGTCCGGATTGGCGATTGTTCCCGCAGCGCACACGCGGGATGAAGTGTCAAACACTCCGCCCTGTATCATGCGCTCACATTGTTTTCGTCCAGTCAATAACTTCTCAATGCGTTTCATGTCTCTTTTTGCCGAGCCGTGTCGTTTTATCGCGCATCAGCTAAATTAGTATTTGACCTTTCACCTCTGATTGCTTTTAAATATCATCTACTGCGGGTTTTGATCAATTAAAGAGGAGCACGTCATGAAAACAGTCAACTCGGGAACAGCCTGCCAGTACACAGTGGACGATAGTGGCGTGGCTGTAATAGAGATACACAATCCCCCCATGAATGCATTGAGCGCCCCGGTCATTGGAGCGATCAGGGATACTGTCATGAAAGCGCTTCAGGACGACGATGTCAGGGTCATCGTACTTACCGGCGCCGGGAAAGCATTCATTGCGGGAGCGGAAATACGCGAAATACGCGACCTCCACCAAGCATCCGAAGGAAGCGACTACCTTATCGCCGGCCAGGAGCTTTTCAACATGATTGAAAACGCTGAAAAGCCATTCATTGCCGCGATCAACGGCTTCTGCCTCGGCGGCGGGCTTGAATGCGCCCTCGCGTGCCACATTCGCATCGCGGATGAAAATGCGATGCTGGGGCTGCCCGAAATCAAACTCGGCATAATGCCCGGTTACGCCGGCACCCAGCGGACCACCCGCCTCATCGGCAAAGGGCGCGCGTTTGAGCTTGTGCTTTCAGGGAATTTCATCAGCGGATCTCAGGCGGAGCTCTACGGCCTGATTAACAGGAAATCACCTCCGGGCGAATCGCTGAGCGAGTCGAAAAAGCTCGCAGCAGATATCGCAAAACGAAGCAGGTGCGCGGTTAAAACCGCAATGACCTCAATCCGGGAAGGCTTTGACATGGAACTCCCTGCGGCCCAGAAGTTCGAACGAGACCTGTTCGGAACGCTCTGTGAGACATCGGACAAGGAGGAAGGCATCGCCGCCTTTCTCGACAAGAGGGAACCTTTGTTCACGGATAAATAATCCTTTACCCGGAAATCTTTCCATCCGACATATAAGGTATACGAAGGGCGCGCCCGTCCGGGAGCTGTATTCTGCCACGGGAACTGAAGGCAGGATATCAGCCGGATGGACTCAATCAACATCGGAACGATCGGCCCTACTTTACAATGATATATGACGGAGGAATTGAGATGCTGCACACTGAAAGCAACATGCACAGCTGGAAAAAGGAACAGATTCAGTACTTCAAGAAGTACCTCAACTCATTTGAGGAAAATTCCAGGGAATACAAACTTCTTAAAAAGGGAATTGAGGAGCTGGAAGGCCAGAACTGAATCGATTGTCGGCGCTGTCCGGCGTGAAAGGCGGCCGGCCGCGATCACTCCGTGGATTCGGCCGACTTCCTTATAACTATGTTGTATTTTTTCAGCTTGTTGTGCATCGTCTTCCGTGATACCTTCAAGTGCTTTGCCGTCGTCGTAATATTGTAATTGAATCGCTTCAGCATTTCCTCCATGTATTCCCGCTCAACATCCTCCAGGCTTTTGATCGGGAGCTCCTCACCTGCCGCGGCCGCATCCCCGTTGTCAGGCGATTCATACGGTTTGAATATCCTGCTTTCCGAGACTACGTTTTCGTATTCAAGTATGTGTTTTATCTGCTGGACATCGGCCGTCGGGCTGGTGGACAGAAGCACAAGCCTCTTAATGACATTCTCAAGCTGACGCACATTGCCGGGCCATCTGTACGCGGTTAAAAAAAGTCTCCCCTTCAGATCCACCTCGACCTGCCGCCCGTACTCCACGGTGTACTTGTTCAGAAAGTGGTCAATAAAAAGGGGTATATCCTCCTTTCTGTCGGCCAGGCGGGGAAGGAAGACAGGAACGACGTTCAGTCGATAGTACAGATCTTCCCGGAACCTGTTTTCCTTTACAAGCTCCCGCAAATCCCGGTTTGTCGCTGCAACTATTCTCGTGTTCACTTTGATAAGCTGATTGCCACCGATACGCTCGAACTCTTTCTCCTGAAGGACCCTCAGAAGTTTCGCCTGCATGTCAATGGAGAGATTGCTGATCTCATCGAGGAACAAAGTCCCCTTGCTCGCGACCTCAAATTTCCCTATCTTTCTCGAAATCGCCCCCGTAAAGGATCCCTTCTCATGCCCGAAGAGTTCGCTGCCGATGAGGTCCTGCGGAATGGTGCTGCAGTCGAGTGACCTGAAGGGGAAATCCTTTCTGTTGCTGTTGTAATGGACGGCCTTTGCGATGATCTCCTTGCCGGTTCCGCTCTCACCGCTTATGAGGATAGTGCTGTCCGTGTCAATCACCTTCTCCAGCGTTGAAAATATCCTCATCATCGGCTCCGACTGCCCGATGATGTTTCTGAACCTGAAGTTTTCCCCTATCTGCTCCCTCAGGTGCGAAACCTCATTTTCAAGCTCGAGCTTTTCCACGATGTTTTTCAGAAGCACGAACAGCTTGTCCGTGTCGAATGGCTTCACCATGTAATCGTATGCGCCGAGCTTCATACTTGTAATAGCGTTGTGGACGTCGTTGGACGCGGTTATTATCACGACGACGATCTTCATCCGGGATTCGCTAATCACCCTCAGCACGTCAATCCCGCCCATTCCCGGAAGGTGCAGGTCCAGGATCAGGATGTCAAATCTCTCCTTCTTCAACCGTTCGATGACGGTGTCTCCCCGATCAATCGTGTCCACATCAAATGTCGAAGAAAGCAGGTCCTTCAGCATCTCGCGTATGCCTTTTTCATCGTCGGCAATCAGAATCTTGTAGGGGGATTCCATCAGACAAGCAGCGTGAAATCGGAGCGGCCGTCAGTCGTTCTCAGGCTGAAAACCCATCCGCATTTCGATGAGAGATAAAAGGCCTCAAAAAGCTCAAGGCCGGTGAGGAACGTCTTTTTCGCGGCGAAAGGATAATAAAAGCACTCGGAAGGCAGATCCGAAAAATCAACGCCTGTAAATGAAAAACCAAGAAGATAATGGCCGCCTGGTTCGGAGGCAATACTTATTCGCAGCGTTGTGGGGTTGTTGTTCCAGTCGAAACCGTATAACAGCGTACCGATAATCCTTCGAAAAAAATCACCGTCCCCCAGCGCCGGGGCCTGCGTCACTTCCGACTCCATCGCGATTGATTCTTTTCCGCACGGCAGATCCGTCGCGGACACGCACTCCCCGATGATGGCGCGTATGTCAATACTGTCAGTGCGGGCTTCCCGGCTGTTGAAAAGATCATACATCCTGTTGATCTTCCCGTCGATCTCATCCACGTTTTCAATGATCATTGATTTGGTCTTGTCGACGAAGGTGCGGTCGCCGCCCTTGACGGCCAGCAGCTGCGCGTAGCCCTTGATGGTGGTCAGCGGATTTTTCACTTCATGACTGAAGTAACGTACCAGCCGTTCTATATGTTTCAATTCGAATTCCATCCGGTTTCAGCCGCGCAGAGTTAAAGCCGTTCGGCATCAGCCCACAGCTTCTCAAGCTGGTAGTACTCGCGCGTTTCATCGGTAAAAATGTGAATGACAAGCTCATTGTAATCGAGCACGATCCAGCCAGTGTCGAGCTTGGACCTCGTCCGCTCCTTCAACCCGTTGACATCAAGGAACTTCTGGGCCTCCCTGGCGAGCGACCTGCAATGAATAAGCGAGTTCCCGGTTGCGATTAAAAAATAGTCCAGGTATGAATTCACTCTGCGCAGGTCGAGCAGAAGAATGTCCCTGCCCTTCTTCTCCTCAAGAAACGCGGCGCACCCCCGAGCCACGTTCTGGATGTCTTCGTCATACCATTTCGCCTGGTTCACTTCTCAAAATCCCTGCCGATGATAATCAGTACATCATGCATCTGCGTGTTGTCAATCACGTTATATACCTTTTGTATCCCGGTCATCTTGGCAAGATCCCTCACGTTGGCGATGTTCCCGCGCTGATTAATTATCACCGACCTCTTGAAATACGTGTACGGCGAATTACCGAATTCAACGACATTCAATCCTTCCCTTATCAGAAGGTTTCTCATTTTCCTCGCCAGTCCCGGGACTTCGGTCCCGTTGAGTATCTTCACCTTCAGGGACGGCATCCCCTTGTCCTGCGTTACGAGCTTCGAGAGAAACTCCTTCTCGTATATCTTGTGGGATATTTCATCCACCACGTATACCTGCTTGTCGTCAAACTCCCCGGGAACGATGGTGCTGATGATTTCTGCATCATAATCCGCAACCAGTTTCAGCAGAGATACGAACTCCTGCGGCATTATATTTGTCTTCAGCGATTTTGTCAGTTCCGATACAAACGGGATGTTCAGCATTTTTTCGTATTTTTCCTTGCGGTGATAAATGGACAGCAGGATATCCTGCACCCTGTCGTATTTCTGAAAAATTGAATTGCCGTCCGAGTGGTTCATGTATTCAACGATTCTTCTTCCATCGAAATAGTTCAGGCCGAACCGCAAATGCGGATTGTCCACCTGGTCAAGCTTGAATATGCTGACGCCCTCGATCAAATCCACAATGCGAATCACATCCACCGCGTACAATTCAACATAAAAGGGAATGTTGATCTTGAGCTGCCGTTCAAGTGCTTCGCTGACGTCATCGAAATCGGAAAAATCGATCTCGTTGATCTTCCGGTAATCGCTCCCGCGGCCGCTGAGGTCGAGCCTGAGTGAAGGCGGAAGGAAGGTCAATCCTATCATCCCGTTTTCCGGATTTATGCTGACGATGCTGTAGAAATTATGCCTGTTTTCATGATATGAATTGCTTCCTGCGACAAGAACGTTGATCATTCTCTTCCCGGAAATCAGCGTCTCAATGACATTCCGCGTCGACATGACATAGAATTTGTAAATCAGCAGGAGCGCGATTGCGCACGACAGGCAAACGGCGATCATTGTAAATTTTTTCTTCAAGATACGTATAACCTCTTGTCCAGGATATAGTTCATCACCGCATCGGGAACAATGTGCCTGATCGTCTGCCCGCCGCGCACCCTTTCCCGGACAAACGATGACGAGATTTCTATGAACGGATTGTCCGCGAAGTGAAACCTTGCGCTCTTCGATCCGTATTTTCCGGTGTCGGGATCAACGCCCCGACGCCTCATAACGATAAACACCGCCTCTTCAAGCAACTCTTCATAATCCTTCCACGTATCGAGCTCGCGATAGCTGTCAGATCCAATTATCACGGAAAACTCATCTCCGGGAAATGCGCGTTTCAACTCGCGAACGGTGGTGATCATGTATGATGGCGCCGGCCGGTCAATCTCAATTCCTGAAACCTCAAAAGACGGATTCCCTGATATCGCAAGCATTATCATTTCCAGGCGATGATGCGCTTTCACCCCCGGATCATCGGGTTTGTGAACAGGCGATTTAACCGGTATAAACAAAATCCTGTCGAGATGGAACAACTCAAGAATGATCTGGGCATTAATCAGATGCCCCATGTGTATCGGATTGAATGTTCCGCCAAAAATACCTGTCTTCAACGCGAATCCGGTCCTGAAAATCAAAAAAGGCTGAAGAATGCTCTCTATAATACTAAGAAATGCGGCGGGAATGAAGTCAATACAAATTTGACGCGGCATGAAATCATTCGTGGAGGAGCTTCTCTACCCGTATCACTTACGGGATGGATCGGGTGAATCCGTTTTTATTCCGGTCTTTTCAATGAATTTTGCGTAATTCGGATTGTTTCGCATGAGGACAAGCATTTCCTGCTTCAATTCGCCGCCCGAGCGGCCGTATTCGACAACACAGAGATTATAGAGAGGAACACCGTTCTCAAGGCCCGCTATCATTTTCAGGAGCACTCTTTTTATGAACACATGTTCCTCTTCTCCATAACGTTCGGCCAGAAAGGCCGCATCAAGAAGACCATAATCCCTGAGTGCGTAATACGATGAGATCCGGGCAAGCTCATTATTGCTGTTGAGCCGGTTTCTGAGCGTCAGATGCTGCAGCGATGGATTCAGGAATAATGCATGCATTCTCCCCGGCCCCCGCAGAAAATCCCCCATGAGCTTCGACTGGAAAGCCACCCCGGCGACAAAACCGGCGGCGACTATGCCCGCGACCAGGAGGCACGTGTTCAACCGTCTTATTGAATTCAGCATGTTGCCCTCTTTGCTCACGATTCCCTGCGCCATTGCAGGCGTACCTCTCGCGGAACGACGCGTCCCAGCCTTCAGCTGCTGCAGTTTTTTGCACAATAATAAGCGCCTGCCCGCAATCAGCAATCATTTTCCTTGACAAATACCCATGCTGTCATTACAAAAATCCATCTTTTCAGTGAAATAAGGCACAATCACTCAGGCAGGACAATTCCGGTTTCCATGAAGGGCTTTCTGAAGAAACGTGTGTATTGTTCCATGAATTGACTTGTTTTCACCACACTATCCAGCAGTCATTTACGGTGCATGATGAATTACGAACCAGTGATAGGACTTGAAGTTCACGTTCAGCTCAATACGGAGACAAAAATCTTCTGTTCATGCTCTGCTGCTTATGGTTCGCAGGCGAATACTCAGACTTGCCCAGTGTGTTTGGGCCTTCCCGGCGTTTTGCCGGTGTTGAACGCCCGGGTTCTAGAAAAAGCGGTGCTTGCCGGGATTGCGCTGAATTGCGAGATCGCCCGGTACAGTAAATTCGACAGGAAAAACTACTTCTACCCCGACCTCCCCAAAGCGTATCAGATATCCCAGTTCGACAAACCGATATGCTCCCGGGGTTTCATTGAAGTCGACACGCCTGACGGCCGGAAAAAAATCGGTATCACGCGGCTTCACATGGAAGAGGACGCAGGCAAGTCCATTCATTCATCTGTCAGCTCTGAAAACGTGTCATTTGTTGATTTCAACCGCACCGGGGTCCCCCTGATCGAGATAGTCAGCGAGCCGGACATCCGAACGGCTGATGAAGCGTACAACTATCTCAGCGCTCTCAGGCTTATCATGAAATACATTGACGTTTCGGACTGCAACATGGAGGAAGGGAGCCTCCGATGCGACGTCAACATCTCACTTCGGGAAAAGGGCGCGGAAAAATTCGGTGAAAAAGTCGAAATCAAAAACCTCAACTCTTTCCGCTCCGTGAAGATGGCCATTGAATATGAAATCAGGCGACAGTCATCAAAGCTTGGCAGCGGCGAATCCATTGTGCAGGAGACCCGGTTGTGGGATGCAGACCGGAACGAGACTGTCAGCATGAGATCCAAAGAGGAGGCCCATGACTACAGATACTTCCCCGATCCGGACCTCCCTCCTATAGTGCTGGATGACGCCTATATCACCGGAATCCGGAATTCACTGCCGGAGCTCCCCCAACACAGGCTCAACAGGTTCATTTCCGACTACGCCCTGCCCGCTGCTGACGCCGAGATCCTCGTATCAGTCCGGCAGCTTGCTGATTACTACGAGCGGACCGTGTCATCGGAAATAAATCCCAAAAAAGCCGCCAACTGGATTCTCTCGGAGATGCTCGCCCGGCTTGACGATCCCGGGCTCGTTCAGGACTGTCCCGTCACCCCGGAGCATCTCGCATCGCTTGTAAAGCTTATCGACGACGGCACCATCAGCGGCAAGATGGCGAAAACGCTGTTTGATGAAATGATGAACACCGGGAAACGCCCGGAAGATATCGTGAGGGAAAAAGGATTGAAGCAGGTTACCGACGTTTCAGAAATAGAAACGATGGTGGATCGCGTCATCGCAAGCAATCCCGAATCAGTTGCGGACTACAAAAACGGCAGGGAAAAGGCGCTTGGGTTCCTCGTCGGACAGGTGATGAAAGAATCCAGGGGCAAGGCGAATCCTCAGCTTGTCAACGACATCCTCAGGGGAAAAATGCAATGATAATCGACAATTCATTGAACGGGAAACGGAACATGGAAGCGCTTGTTTCCACCAGCATACCGGGTGCAAAAAAACTTTTTTCCGGAAAAGTCCGCGACGTATACAACGCCGACAGGGACCACCTGCTCATTGTCGCGACCGACAGAATTTCGGCGTTCGATCACGTGTTCCCGAACGGGATTCCTGGCAAGGGCGTTTTACTGAATAAAATATCCAACCTCTGGTTTTCCGGTATCGGATTCGTCAAAAATCACATTGTCGAAACACATTACACCTCGTTTCCAAAACCCTTTTCCGAACACCCCGAATTGAAAGACCGCGCGGTCCTGGTAAAGAAGGCCGAGCGTATCGATTTCGAATGTGTCGCTCGTGGATATCTCATCGGAAGCGGGTGGAAGGACTATCAGAGCGGCGGGGAAATATGCGGAGTTAAGCTGCCAAAAGGGCTGCGGCTGGCGGAACAGCTGGAACATCCGCTGTTCACTCCCGCTACAAAAGCAAAATCAGGTCATGATATCAATGTCACCCTCGATTACATGAAAAAGAAACTCGATCCGGAATCGGCTGAAAGGCTCGGCCAGCTTACTATCCAGATTTACGACTACGCCCGTGAAAAGCTGGAAACGGCCGGTATTATTGTCGCCGATACCAAGCTTGAATTCGGGTTCCTTGGCAACGAGATCATTCT
>CAZPZJ010000014.1:0-3417 GCA_964591055.1 uncultured Leptospiraceae bacterium | reverse complement strand
GTTGCGAATAACGATAATAACCCTGTCAGGGAACGCAACTCAACCGGGAGGAGTCGAATGGCCGCACCCAGCAAAAATCCATACGATAAATACAAACAGACGGAAATAAACACCGCAAACCAGGGCAAGCTTATCGTAATGCTGTATGACGGTGCCATAAAATTTCTCAACATCGCTCTTGAGAACATGCATCCCAAAACCTACGACCTGGTCAACACCAACATCATCAAAGCGCAGGACATCATTACGGAACTGATGCTCTCCATCAACTTCACCGACGGCGGCCAGGTTTCCACGCACCTGTTCAACCTCTACATGTATTTCAAGCGTCGCCTTCTCGAGGCGAACATCCAGAAGGACCCGGAAATCGTCAAAGAAATCTCCAAGATGCTCAAAGATCTTCGTGATGCCTGGGACAAGATTTCAGCCCGGGAAACCAAAACTGACAAGATGAATATGGATTCCAAGGGAAGCTTCAGCATTGAGGGATGATGTCGCTCCGATCGTCGATTCGCTGGTGAGCCAGTGCTCTCAGTGGCGCGGGACCATCGAAAAACTCATTGCGAACCTCACCTCGATACGCCAGAACCTGCGAAGCGGTTTTGAGGAGACAGTCGCGGATATCGTTGATGAGAATGCCGAGCTTATTGAACAGATGCAGGCGCTGGACTATGAAATCGGATCGAATCGCGACCGCCTGAACACGATCACGGGATTTCCTCCGGGAAGCTGGTCTGAATCGCTTCTTGCCGCCGAGGAAATCAGGGCATCAGGTTTGCCGGATATAATTGCAACAAATGAGCGACTTTCCATGATCGCGTCCGCCGGATACAGGACGGTACTGAGCGAAATGAATGAAAGCCGCAACAGGCTTGTAATTGAAACGGAATCTTTTCAGAGATTCATGAAGCTGAGAAATCATTGCATTGACCGGAAGAAGTGACACTATAAATCCATGACATTTTTCTTCCTTACAATTTCATTTCTTTTCTCAACCATCTTCTCGTAGTCAAGGTAGTATCTCTTCGCGTTGTAAACTTCCTTAAATTTTTTAATGTATATCTTTGATGAATAGTATTTCTGCATCCTTCTTGACACCGGGAATATCTGTTCCGAGGGGTTATATCCCTGTATCTCCCCCGTCCCTTTTTCGTAAATCGTTTCGGTAATCATTCCCCAGGAAATTTCCAGCAGCGAATAGGCGCCGAGGTCCCTCAGAATCGCTTTCAGAATTGCCTCATGGACCGGATTGAAAAATTTGAACTTCTTCGAATACATAATCGCTCCATGCATGTGATCCGGGATGTCCATGAATCCGTCCTTGATCACTTCGCGGCCGACCGCGTACATCATGTCCATCATGTAACTCAGGCACCCGAGCCCCGGCTTCTTCTGGCCGGGCAACTGGGGTTTTCCCGTGGTAAATTCATTGTTCGGATTCTGGGACGAAAGCCATTCTATTACAATCATGTCCAGGGTCGGCATATCGCCATGGATATCGATTATTTTTTTCGCCGGTACGAACCTGGACTCGGACACCCGAAGATCAATGAGAAGGTGTGCAGGGTCGGTTTTCTGATAGTACAGCTTCAGGTAGTGGATGAGAGATTCATCGCGGTCCAGTTCAACAAAAATGTCTTCAAATCCCAGTGAGTTGAGATGCCTTATCAGGCCCACGTTCCCCAGGATTCCCATAATTTCATCATTGTTAAACCTGTTGAGAAAGAGATGATGCGTGCTTTTGTTGAAGGCGAAGTAGCCCAGACCCTCATCAATGTTTGCAAATCCCGATCTGTCTTCCCCGAGAACGTCGGTTATATCGATCGGCTGAAAATACTTGAAAAGCCCTTTCTTTGGAGGTTTTTCTTTCAATAGTGCCTCATTCCGTGAACCAGAACATTATTGTTTTGATAATAACCTCATGACAGTATTATTTCAAGTATAAAAAAGTTCTTTCCCTTCATCAGTCGTTCCTGCGCCAGGAACCGCTAATCCGCCCTGTTTCTCAGTTTCTTCAGGTAAGCGAATATGAAACGGTCGATATCACCATCAAGCACGTATTCAATTGAGCCGGTCTCCTCACTGGTGCGATGGTCCTTGACAAGGGTATACGGCTGAAAGACGTAAGAGCGAATCTGGTTGCCCCAGGAAATGTCCTTTTTCTCGCCGCTCTTTTCCATCTGTTTTTCCTGAAATTCCTTCTTTCTCAGATCATACAGCCTCGATCGGAGAATCTTCATCGCGAACGCCTTGTTCTTATGCTGCGACCGTTCGTTCTGGCACTGAACCACGATGCCGGTGGGGATGTGCGTTATTCTGACAGCCGAATCTGTCCTGTTCACATGCTGCCCGCCCGCGCCTGAAGCCCTGTAGGTGTCAATACGAATTTCAGAGTCATTGATATCCACATCGATCTCCTCTGAAATTTCAGGCAGCACATCAACCGCCGCAAACGAAGTATGCCTCCTTTTATTCGCGTCAAACGGCGAGATTCTCACCAGCCGATGGATTCCGCTCTCGGATTTTAAAAGCCCGAACACATTTACACCGCTTATCAGCGCAGTCACTGTTTTCAGCCCGGCTTCCTCCCCGGGCATATAATCGATTATCTCGATGGAGAATCCGTGGTTCTCCGACCAACGGACATACATCCTGAGAAGCATGTTCGCCCAATCCTGGGATTCCGTCCCCCCTGCACCGGGATGAATATTTATGTATGCGTTTTTATCATCGTCTTCGCCCGAAAGCAGTTCCATATTTTCCAGCAATACAAAGCGTGACTCAAACCCGGGATATTTTTCACACAATTCACCGATCACCGAGCTGTCGTTTTCCTCGATCGCCATATCGAGCAAATCCATTGAATCCGATAATTCCTTTTGTATAAGCATCCACGGCTCCACCTGCTTTTTGAGTCTGCTTATTTCCTGAGTTATCTGCGACGCCCGTTCAATGTTCTGCCAGAATCCGTCGCTCATTGTCATCTTTTCGAGATTCTTCAATTCATCAACCTTCGCCGGTATCTTAAGGGAATGAATCATTTCATCCGTCCTGCTTTTCAGGCTCCGGTAGTTACGCTCAAATTCGCGAAAATCCTTTTCTTCCAAGACCAATACCTCGGTATCTTAATTGTAAGCAGCTTCAGATTATATTGCTCAAGTGATTGACAAAGTCATTTTCGAGATCATCAGACGTCTTATAATTTTTCCTGAAAACAGAATGCCATACGTCCCCCGTTTCCATGCACAAATACACAAATGGCCGCCGTGAACAGGCGTAAATCATGTCGGACATCTCCCCATATAATTGAATCCGCTTCTTTTTCAGGTATCGGTATTTGCCGTCCACCCCGGGGAACATTTCTTCGGCGGTCAGCAATTCGTCAGGTTCCGTTTTATTGATAATGTCCTTGAAATC
>CAZPZJ010000013.1:0-32314 GCA_964591055.1 uncultured Leptospiraceae bacterium | reverse complement strand
GCTGATGCAACTCTACCGGGCGCTCAACAGCCCGGAAGAGTTCGCCCGCCTCTTCACGCGGCCTGCGACCGCGTATTTCTCTTCCGTCCGGCAGGGTGCCGCTCCCCTCGAAGGCCGCCTTCTCATCCTTGTCCGCTGCCTTGATGTGCAGTGCGCGGACGAGCAGTTCCTGGTGTTCACCGCCGATTGAGGCGGGGATTCAATATTTTATGTCTCAGAAAAATCCTTGACCAGCACTAAACATATTTGTATCTATACGTTATAAATAATGAGATCGAGACTTGATCATGAAAATATTTAATAAATTTGAACCAAATGCGGAAGCAGTAATTTATAAAGGCTCGTGTATTGATTTTCTTAAAACCATACCAGATCAATTTGCTAAACTTGTTGTTACCTCTCCTCCTTACAATATTGGTAAGGAATATGAAAGAAAGATGAATTTAGATGCATACGTTAAGCAGCAGGAAGAGGTTATTAAGGAATGTTATCGAGTACTAAAACCGGATGGAAGCATTTGCTGGCAAGTTGGGAATTATGTAAATAATGGTGAAATAATACCTTTGGATATTCTTCTTTATCCAATTTTTAATGATCTTGGTATGTTTTTGAGAAATAGAATAATATGGCATTTCGAGCATGGACTTCATTGCAAAAATAGATTTTCCGGTAGATATGAAACAATAAACTGGTATACGAAAACGGGTGACTACACATTTAATTTAGATCAGGTTAGAGTTCCTCAAAAGTATCCCAATAAAAAACATTTTAAAGGTCCTAATGCCGGGAAAAACTCATGTAATCCGCTTGGTAAAAATCCCGGTGATTTATGGGCGATTCCTAATGTGAAAAACAATCATGTTGAAAAAACAATCCATCCATGTCAGTTTCCAGTTGAGCTCATTGAACGACTCGTATTGTCAATGACCGATGAAGGTGACTGGATTATTGATCCTTTCCTTGGTGTTGGATCTTCAATTATTGCAGCAATCAAGAACGGCAGAAAAGGGGCGGGTTCGGAAATTTTTGAAGAGTATGTTGAAATTGCACATGACAGATTGAAATTGTTGTCAAAAGGGCGGTTGAGAACAAGGCCAATGAATAAACCCGTATATAACCCGGAAATCAAAAATGTTATATATGAAATTGATGATGAGGAATCTGACATGCCACAGTTGAATCTATTTGAAAAGAAAGCAACATATTGCGGAAAATGAATAATGAAAATAATTGAAACATATTCACACCTGAATGGATTAGAGTTTTTAATTGTTCATAAACCTCAATTATGGAAAGAAATTCAAAAAGTCATTGCCTCAATTGAAGCGGAAAAATGCAAAACAAAAGTATCGAAAGAAAAGACGATGAAAGGTAAATTGCTTTTCAGCCCCATTGATATGAATAATGAGTTTAAAAAGAAATTGTCTGCGCTTGCCTGGGATGAAAGCAGGGTCAGCTATTGGGTTACCAGAAATGAAAAATTAATAAGAAAGACCCTTTCGATGGAGCCGGATAATCAGAGGAAAGAAATCGAAGAAGCTGGCGAGTCTCCGATATTCAGCTATAATCAGACCGATTTTGTGAAAGATAGAGTCGCCATTGAAGTGCAGTTCGGCAAATATTCTTTCGTGGCGTATGATCTTTTTGTGAAACATCTTGCTTTTTATATTGGTGATAAAATTGATGTTGGTATAGAAATATTACCAATGAAATCACTTCAATCGCAAATGAGTTCCGGTGTCTCTTATTACGAAGGGGAGTTATATAATGTGGTAAGACAGGGCAGAGGTGTCCCGGCTGTTCCACTTGTTATAATCGGGATAGAACCTTAATTGTAAAAAATATCATTTGAGGAACTGTCTGACGCGTCAGTAGTTTCCAGGAATATAAATGATTGTCCACCCCCGCTCTCTTCCTGCTATCCGCTGACTATATCGCCCCCCCCCTCATCACTACATCTGTTTTTATCCATGCGGCATAATGTGATTGCTTTTCTGCGGGAATGATGTACTGTCATGCCATGGGAACCTCGCCTCGCAGGAAAAAGCTCCTTGCCCTTGCCCGTCTCATGAACAGGCAGAACGATCCTTCCGTCTTTGTGAGCGATGAGCTCATCGACGTGTTCGACCTGGTCATCACCGATGAGGAGGCAGACCTCCTGCTCGCCATGGATACGCCGTCGCGAACGAGGGCTTCCGTCAGGGCGGTTTCCCCGCTGCCTGATGATGCGTTTGACGCAGTCTTCGAGTCCGCGCTTGAAAAGGGACTGGTGTGGATGCGCCATGACGGGGCCGGGAATGAAACGTACGCGGTTGCGCCCATTCTGGTGGGCTGGTTTGAAGCGTTCCTGTTCAACGGCAGGCGCACGGACCAGCAGCGCGAGTTTGCGCGCAGGGTTGACGACCTTTTCCGCTACTGGAGGCGCTTCAACGTTTTTCCCATTCGAAGCCTGCGCAATCTCTCGCAGCGCTTTTCCTCCCCCCACCAGCGCGTGCTCCCCGCTGCGGGAAAGCCGCGTGCAAGGAAGATCGACATCAACATGGCGATTGACGCTCCCCCCAGCGTTGTATTTCAATCATCCGGCGTTGTCGATCTTATCGAACGGTACGGGGAAGGGCAGATGATCGCGCTTGCGCACTGCTTCTGCCGGGAATGGCGCCACATGGTGGGTGAGCCCTGTGCGATGAAGCTGCCGAGTGAGGCGTGCATCGCCATCGGTGATTTTGCCGCCCATGTGGTTCGTTACAGCGGCGGGCGCGTCGTCTCGGTCGAGGAGGCGACGCGGCTGGTCATGGAGCTTTCATCGAAGGGAGCCGTTCACATGGTGTTTCATGAGCGGGAGAACATCCGGCGGCCGGAGATCGGCATCTGCAATTGCTGCCGGGACTGCTGCGGCGTTCTGGGCTCGTACAACCGCGGCGTCACGGGATTGCGCTTCCGGGCGTATCGCGTCGCAACAATCGGCGATGCGTCGCAGTGCAACGCGTGCGCGCGCTGCGAGCGTTTCTGCCCCACGTTCGCCATACGCGTCGGGGAGGGCGGCGTTTCTCTGGATACCGGAAAATGCATCGGCTGCGGGCAGTGCGCCCTCCAGTGCGGCAGGGGCGTCTTTACGCTGGTTGAGCGCGAGCGCGACGCAATCCTCCCGCTGCTGAAGCCGTCGGAGGTCAACATCACTTAGCCGCTTTTCTTCACGGACGAAACGGCCCGATTGTATCCCCTGTCGCCATAAGGCTGGAGCTTTTCAAGCCAGGCTTCCTCGAGCGCGGCAAGGTCCTCGCTCATGTCGCGCAGGGGATCGTCGTCGGGCTTCAGGATATCAACGACATCGAATGCAAAGCTTCCGTCTCCGAACTCGTTCCAGTCCCTCTGCAGCGCCCGGTTGCGGTGCGATCCCAGTTTCAGCTCGAACATCTGCCCGTTGAGCTTGCCCCGGACGTTGAGGCTTTTTCCGATGAATACCTTGCCGTTCGCCGTATTCGTTATCCTGTAAATACCGGCTTCGGGGGGATTTTCCCTGTATCTTCGCTTGAGTTCCGATCTGGTGGTCATTTCTGTCTCCTTCTTTTTTCCCCGAATGGTTTTTTGCTCAGGCAAAATATCGTGCAGAGGGCCCGTCCGCCGGTAGGCGCCTCCCCGGCGCGACATCAGGCCGTCGTCGATCATCTCCCTGCGCACCGCGCAGTAGTCATCGTACACCGGGGCGATGAGCGCATTTACTTCGCCCTCGCTGTAATCCCGCCCTTCCGTGAAACGCGCGGCGATGTGCTCCAGCACGATACGGCGCTTTTTCTTCTGGGCGGGCAGTTTGACAAGCCTGCCGTTCCTGAAAAAGGTTGAGAGCGTTTTCAGCCGGTATTCCCGGAAATCCCCGCTCCCACATTCCCCGCCCGGGCCGGCCGCGATGAGATCGTCCAGCGTCATGCGCAGGATGGCGCTGTTTATGGAGTACAGCGCGTAGTACTGGTCCCTGGTTCTGTACGCAATTTCCGCACCTTCCAGCTTTCGCAGGTGGAACGACGCTGTCGATACGGCGATGTCCAGCAGCCCTGCAAGCTCCTCGACGCACCGCGGCCCCGCGAGAAGAGCGCGCACGATCGCCAGCCGGGAAGGATCGCCGAGCGCCCTCAGGATCGCTATGCTGTCGTGAGTTGGCATTGCGCTGCTCCAATAAATGATTCGATATATATCGAAACAGAATGAATTCGTGTCAAGCAATATTTCGGGGTAATCTTTTTTTTGTGGATTGATCGCACAGGAAAATGAGTCATGGAGGATCGCCCGGCTCCTGCGAGTGCCTCGTTTGTTGTCTCGATTTTTACAGTGACATGGAATTCCGCAGGATGCAGGGGGCGCCATAATCGGCAATCCCGGTTGTGTGGGACGGAACAGAGGGGCATTTACTCCGATCCTCGGGGCAACGGAGCATTTATTGTAATATCCAAAGCGGCATCCTGTCCACGTGCCCCCACAGTGCGAGGCATCGTGCGGATGGCCGATGGCATGCTCAGGGCCGCCCTTTGGGGATGGTGAAACGAACGGCCGTGCACTTTCCCGGTGAGCTTTCAATCGAGATGGCGCCGCCGTGCGCCTCGACGATCCTCCTGCACAGTGCGAGCCCGAGCCCATAACCGCCGGTCCTGCGAGACCGGGAGCTGTCAGCGCGGAAAAACGGATCGAACACGCGGGGAAGGATTTCGGAAGGGATGCCCTCTCCCCGGTCAGTCACAGTCACCGTCGCCATTTCTGCGCTTCCACTCACACCCGCTGTCACGGGCTCCTCGCCGGCCGCCGAATGCTTGAGGGCGTTTTCAATCAGGTTGCGGATGACCATCCTGAACCTTGCCCTGTCGGCCCACACCGTCGTTTCTCCGGTGAAATCGGTCCGGATGTCGGATGCCCTGTCGGCGAACGATTCGATGACATCGCGCACGAGGGCGGCGATGTCAAATGCCTCGCGCTCCAGCTCTCCCGCGCCGGTTTTCATACGTTCAGTTTCCAGCAGCTCCTCTATCATTCTTTCAAGCAGCGTGATGTCTTCGCCGATGGAGTTTTTCATTTTCCCGTTTTCAATGAACTCGAGCGCAACTTTTATCCGCGTAAGCGGAGAGCGGAACTCGTGCGATACGTCGAGCAGGAGGCGTTCGCGCGATCTGATCATCTCCGTGATGCGGCCATTCATCTCGTTGAAAGATATGGAAAGCTCTCCCAGCTCGTCGTCACTGTCTACCGGCACGCGGTAATCGAGATTGCCGGCGGCGGTTTCTCTGACTCCTTTCTGCAGGAACTTCAGGGGGCGCAATATCCTCCTTATCGCCAGGTAGGCTCCCGCGAGTACCAGGGTAAGGGATCCGGTCATGAGCAGGAGAAGTATATCGTCATCAAGACGCGGCGCCACCTGCGTTGTGGAGAATACGTATGTGTAATCCCCCCGCTTCGCCCTGAAATACGGCTTCCCCTTTGTCCATCCGATAACATTGTTTCCGATTTTTCGTGTCATGTGCATCGACGAGAAGTCGACATCGCCGATCCCGTTTCGCCATGCGATCCCCGGGCCTGTAATGGACATGGAGATCGACATGTCCCTGCTGATTCTTTCGGCTGCGCGTAGATCGGGAGTGGTGCCGATATCGGTGACAATGTAATCGACATATTTCGCCACATTCCGGGTGATTACCGCCATTTCGCCGTATCTGAATCGATGGCGGAAAAAGGATCCGACGATGACGTTGACAAGGATGCCCGCCGCAAGCGCTATCAACAGGAGCCTGGTGAACATTGATCGACGTATCTTTCTCATCGTCTTGAGCGGCATTTAACTTTTCCTTCCGATGAACATGTACCCCGCTCCGCGGACGGTCCGGATGTATTCGGGATTCCTGGGATCGTCTCCAAGCTTGGACCGTATGCGGCTTACCGCCACGTCTATCGAGCGGTCGAAGGACTCGCTGTCGATCCCCTTTATTTTTTCAAACACTTCATCCCGGGTCACTACCGAGCCCGCTCTTCCTGCCAGCAGGGCGAGGATTGCGAATTCCATCGTCGACAGATCGAGGGCCTCACCGTCTTTCAAGCCCTGATATCGGCGATGGTCAAGCTCAAGGCTGCCATACCGCTCCCGCCTGCATTTTCCGGGGGTCACTCCGCGACGGAGCACCGTCTGGATGCGGGCGACAAGTTCCCTGGGCTCGAAGGGTTTCGGCAGATAGTCATCGGCCCCGAGTTCCAGTCCCACGATCCTATCCGACACATCGCCGCGCGCGGTCAGCATGATGATGGGGATGTCGTGCCCCGCACGGATTCTTTTGCACACTTCGAAACCGTCCATTTCCGGCAGCATAATGTCGAGGATTATGATGTCCGCAGTTTTCTTGTCAATGTACGTAAAGGCTGCGGAGGGAGATGTCGCTGAATCGACCCTGAAGCCGTAACGCGAAAGGTATTCAGTCAGCAGCCTGTTAAGCTTTTCATCATCATCGATAATTAGAACTGTTTTATTTTCCATGTGATTTAAGTAGCCCGGACGCCCGTTCCCCGGCCGCAGGGAAGGGCATCCTTTAGAATTGTGCAGTGTTCAGCGCCGGCATCGCGCCATGCGCCCGCTGATTTTTTCAGCTGCCATCCGCCGCTGCTCCGGCGTAAGCATCCGGTGAAATGCTGCAATCTTCTCAGCGAGAAACGGCTCAATGTTGCGCATCCGGGCGTCCCTTTTTTCCAGCAGCTCTTTCACCGAGGACGCGGATAGATTTTCACCTTTTAGCAAATCCAGCGCTTTTTGCATCAATGCTTCACGCTCTGGATCCTCCTGCCTGATCTTTGCCACGACTTCCGCTTTTATCCCATTCAGCGTCGCGATCTGGGCAGCGGTCAGGTCCAGCTCGCTGGCGATCCTTTCGGCAATGCAATCGGCCTTCATCTCGACGGTCATTCGGCTGAATCTCGAACGTGCGCATCCTGCCAGCGCGATGGAGACAGCGGCCAGTGAAACGATTGAACCCAAGACTATCTTTTTTGTTTTCATCCGTCAGCTCCTTTTTGATAAAATTGTTTGAAAGCAAACGCATTGCGTTGCGGCAGCGTTTCCCTGCGTCACGGATTGCTTACGGGGATTCCCGTTTTGCCGGCCTGAAAACATTGAAGGATTGCCGGGGCGGGAAATCGTACTGCTGGATTCTCACATAGCCGGCATTGTGCATCGTCTCTAAAATTCGCTCCTCCGGAGTGTAATGGCCGAACAGCGACACATGGGACAGGCCGCCCGGATCCTTATGCTCGATGATGGCGATCCTTCCGTTCGCTTTCAGGGCCGGCAGAAGCGTGCGAAAGTAATTAAGCTGGTCGGGGAGCTCATGATAGACATTGCGCATGAATATGAGGTCAACCTGATCCCCGCCGAGACTGGAATCAGCTTCCTGCGCCTGGATCGTGGTTATGTTGGCCAATCCCATACTGGTTGCCGTTTTCCCGATCAACGCCAGGGCATCACGGTCGACGTCGACGGCGTATACCTTCCCGCCTGGGCCAGTTTTTTGCGCGAAGAGGTATGTAAAATAACCTCCTCCCGAACCAATGTCCGCGATTATCATGCCGCGGCTGATGTCCAGTGTTTCGACAATTTTTCCCGACATGCTATCGGGTGCGGCCGCTTCCCTGTTTAATGATTCGGCCCTGGTCCCGGGCAGCAGCCCGGTGATATGGCAACCGCACACCGCAAAAAGCAGGATAATTCCCGCCAGGCGGGGTAAAACATGGACGAATAGTTTATTGAACATGGAGACACTCCTTGATTTAATCTCAGGAACAATATGCATCACCGGTGTTTCAACCTTGTTTCACAGTGTAACTGTGTGTAACGGATTGCCGATTTTTCATGCGAGGCGGTGATTATGCTGACGGAGCGGTTGCGGATTGGGGCGCCGTCGGGATGGTCATGGCGAGCATGAATCCGTCAAGCCCGCAGGTGCAGATGGATTGAACGCAACAAGCTGCGGCATAATATTTTCTGGTTGACAATCCACTCCATCTGTGATTATTGGTTCTGAATTAAACTGGATCGGCGCATTTTTCAACACATGAATTCAACGCTCAACATCATCCACAAAAGCTACGGCTTTTATTTCTGGTATTATTTTACCGCGGGCTGTCTGTAGCCTTTGTGGATGCTGTTGCATGCAAAAAGGCCGCAGGCAGAACGCCGGCGGCCTTTTTTATTCCTTTCGAATAATACAGGACCGCCGGAAAAAGGCGGTTTTTTGCGACACTGACTATTCGGAGGAAACACCATGAGCGCGACCAAACTTGACGTCCTTTCACCCGGCGCGGCGAACCGGGCGCAGTCCCCGTCCGCCAAAACATTCAGGACCTATTCGATCCACACCAGCAGGGGAGAGGCGTTTACCGTCTTCAATATAGTGCAGAAGGAAATCACCCAGTTCGTTGACAATGAGGAGCCGCGCTCGCCCGTCAAAGCCGGCGCTCCCTACGTGCTGGCGAGCTGGCAGTTCAAGGATACTCCCACCGTTATCTACCTGAATGACGAGGTGTCGATCGGCGCCGACCGTCTGGCGATCATCGCCGGCCCCTGCTCCATCGAATCGCGAGAGCAGATGATGGAAACCGCGTTCCGGGTCAGGGAGGCGGGCGCGCACATCCTGCGGGGAGGAGCTTTCAAGCCGCGAAGCTCGCCCTATGCGTTCCAGGGCATGGGGGAGGAGGGACTCCGCCTGCTGAAGGACGCCGGCGACGCCGCGGGAATGCCCATCATCACCGAGGTGATGGACGCCGAGGACATCCCGCTGCTCGCGGAGCACTCGGATATCCTGCAGGTGGGGGCGCGCAACTGCCAGAACTTTTCGCTGCTGAAAAAGCTTGGAAGGATCAACAGGCCTGTGCTGCTCAAGCGCGGCATGATGATGACGATCGAGGAGTGGCTGCTTTCCGCGGAGTACATCCTGTCGGAGGGCAACATGAACGTGATCCTCTGCGAGCGCGGAATACGCACCTTCGAAACCGAAACGCGCAATACGCTGGACATCTCGGCGATTCCCGTGCTCAAGGCGAAAACGCATCTGCCGGTGATCGTGGATCCGTCCCATGCGTCAGGATCATGGAAACTCATCGAGCCGCTCTCGCTGGCGTCGGTGGCGGCCGGTGCTGACGGGCTGATGATCGAGGTTCACATCACGCCGGAAACCGCTCTGTGCGACGGAAACCAGTCGCTGCGCCCGTGGCGATTCGCCGATCTGGTGCGCGAGGTGCGCCCCATGGCGGGAATGAGGGGCAGGACCATGTAAGGGCCTGCCGGATCACCCGGCGCCGCTTTCGTCAAGCGCGCCCCGGAGTTGTGCGGCCGAATCGGCGATCCTGTCCGCGGTGCTGCTGATTTGCTCGGCGCCGGCCGCAAGGTCCTGTGTCGACTCGTTGATCACGCTGATGGATTTGGTGATTTCCTCAAGCGCGGTTTTCAGCTCGGTCATCGCCATCTTCAGCTCGCTGGAGCCGTCCAGCACATCTCCGGCGTTTCGCTGAAGCTCGCTGTTCAGCCGCATATCCTCCTGCGATATTTCGTTGACTTCCATTACGTGCGCGCCAAAAGACTCCGCGAGGTTGATCACGTCCGCCGAGGCGCGGTTGACGTTTTCGAGCGCCTGGCTGGTTGAAACCATTTCGAACTCGGTCTGCTGCACAAGGCGCGTGATCTCCTTGGCGTTCACCTGCGTCTGCTCCGCAAGCTTGCCGACCTCGTCTGCAACCACCGCGAAACCGCGCCCCTGCTCGCCCGCCCTCGCCGCTTCGATGGAAGCGTTCAGTGACAGCAAATTTATTTTATCCGACACCTCGTTGATCAGGGTTGTCGCCTCGGATACGCGCCTGCTGCTGGCGAGCGCGTTTTCCATGGCCTTCAGGCACCGGGATGTCTCCTCGCGCGAATCCTGCATCCGTGTGTTGAGGTCGGCGCGAAGGTCGAGCGCGGTGTTCATTCTGTTCCTTCCCTGCTCTACGAGCTCGTACATGGCCTTGAGGCTCTCGATCAGCGCGGCGATCCGTTCGCCCTGGATGACAGACATGTCGGCCGAAGACTCCGCGGTGGCTGAAACCTCCTCAACGGTCGACGTGATCTCCTCGATGCTCGCCGCCTGCGTCTGTGCGTTTTCCGAAAAATTGGATGCGCCGTTGGCAAGCCCGTGCGCTGAATCCGCGAGCGATTCGGCGACGGAAAGGCCCGCGGACGCGATTTTCTTCAGGGCCTCGTACTGCCGGCTGGTTTCGTCGTTGAGCTTTTCCGTTTCCCGGATTGTCGCACGGACAATCTTGACGATGAGAACGCATAGAGACGAGATGAACAGGCACACCATGATAAAATGCGCGATCGTGACGCCGATAATCCGGTCAGCCAGCACGTGCCGCGATGAAAGAACCGTGAAAATTCCCGAGCCCGCGACAAGCAGCCCGATGTTTACGATGGTGATCGTGTTGCCGTACAGCGCGGCCATCACGATGAACATCAGGAAGTAGAGCAGGTAGATGTATTTTCCCTCGACGGTGCCGACCATGTAGGCCTGGAAGAGGACCAGCAGAAGAGGGAGGAGAATGCCCGTGTACACCGCCACGGTGTATCTGCCGATTTTGAGAAGGAATAGTCCGAAGACGAAGCCTCCCATGATCACCACAATGCTGGTGTTGTACGCGAATGTCGCGACATGCGGGGAGAATATGTTGGTGCTTATCATGGAAAACACGATCAGGACGAGGAACACAATCTGCATCCACATGAACACCGTTGCGCGCTGGCGCTTTAAAAAGCTTTCGGATGAATATCGTCTGAGAAAAACCGCGGAGATGGTTCCCCTGAAGAGTTTCATAATAGATCACCATAACTGAAATGTGTACATACACATGCCACATTCAGGGTGAAAATTCAATCATAAATTGTTAAAATTCACGTGTACATCCGATAAGCGGCTTCATCGCCTGGACGCGGCCGCAATCCATCATAATATTTGACGTATCGGCAGGGGCATGGCATAATTGAATGTATAACACATGAAAGGCGGGGATGGGTATGGACGTGGACAGGTTTCGGAAGCAGATGGATTTCATCATTGAGATCGACCGGCTCAAGCAGGTGTTCAGGCAGACCTATCTTATGGACGCAACCCGCAAGGAGAACGACGCCGAGCATTCGTGGCACCTCGCGATCATGGCAGTGCTTCTTTCGGAGTATTCCAGCCATCCCGGCATTGACCTGTCCAGGGTGCTCACCATGGTGCTTATTCATGATATCGTTGAAATTGACGCGGGAGACGCATACTGCTACGATGAGGGCGCCCAGGCGGGCAGGCTTGAGCGGGAAATGATGGCCTCGCAGCGGGTGTTCGGGATGCTCCCCGACGACCAGGCCGGGAGGATGCGTGCGCTCTGGAGCGAGTTCGAAGCGGGGGAAACGCCTGAAGCCCGGTTTGCCGCCGCGCTTGACCGCTTCCAGCCGCTGCTTCACAACTACCACACGCGCGGCAAAGCATGGATTGAGCACGGGATCAACAGCGACCAGGTGATGAGCCGCTGTTCGCCCATCGGCGACGGGTCGGAAGAGCTCTGGCGGGCCGCTCGCACCCTGATCATGGATGCGGTCGAACAGGGATACCTGGCCGCCGGCCCCGGGGCGGAGGCGGAATGATTTCAGGGGGAAGCGTATCTGACGGCGCATCGCCGGGAGGCTTGGATTTGGGCCGGTTTCTGACCTTTGAGGTCGCCCGCGGCATCCTCTTTGTGACAATGCAGCTTGAAAAAATGGACATGTACAACTCGTCGGGATTCCTCGAAAAAACCGACAGAGCGTTCAGCGAGCTCGAGTTTTCAAATGTTATCGTCGATATCAGGAAAATACAGCAGCTCGACAGCACCGCGATCGGGGCGCTCATGGTGTCGATCGGAAGGCTCCGGGAAAGGAGAAAAGGGGTGTCCCTGGTGCTTGTTTCCGACCGGGACCATCATCACAGGGTGCTTCAAATGGTGGGATCCAGCGTTCCGGTGTATCGTACGATCGAGGAGGCAGAGAAAAGTCTCCGGGAGCCGTAGTCGCGGCGGCCGTGCTCATGTCTCGAAGCGGAATCCCCTGACCGGCTCCCGCAGCGTGAGCACCGGGCAGGGGGCTTTCCTCACCACCTTTTCGGCTACGCTTCCGAAGAGGAGGTGCTGTACGCCGGTGTGCCCGTGGGTGGCGATGATGATGAGATCGGCCTCGTACTCTTCCGCCGCCCTGCATATCTCCAGGAAAGGCCTTCCGATCCGGATCGCGATGCTTGCGGGAACGCGGCCTGCGATCTCCTCCTCAACGAGCTTTTCAAGCCTGTTCCGGGCGTACTGCTGCATCTCCCCGGTGATCTGCACCTGCTCGCTTAAAAGCCCCGCCTCTATGTCCTCGAACAACGGGCGGAACACATATACGATGAATATCTCGGCCTCCACCGAGGCGGCGAAGTCCGTGGCATAGTTGAGGGCCTTGCGGGAATAGTCTGAAAAGTCAACCGGCACGAGCACCCTTTGTATCCTCTCCACTGACGCCCTCCTCTCCGCGTGAGAATGTTCCTGTCAATGCTAATATATCAGTGGATTGGATGCAATGCAAGCCGCTTGCCTGTTATGGAGCGAAAAATAATCTCTTGCTTTTCAGCGGTTTTGGCCATACGCTTGGGACTGTTCACGGACTTGAAAGCGATGAACCAGGAAAAAGACACAGACCGCTTCAGGGATGTTTTTGAAGCCATCACCTTTCCCCTCATACTCGTCGATGACCGGTGCGAGCTTGCGAATTTCAACGCCGCCTTCAGGGAATGGGCCGCCGCAATGCGCGGGCGCGACGCCCGGGCGGGAGATTCGGCGTTCGATTACATCCCCATTGAATTCCGGGAAATTCTCGACGGCTACATCGCCGGCCGGAGCACTGACCGGACGCAGCAGATTGACGTGGTGACGGCCGAAGATCTGACGGACTACTGGTTTGAATACCGGTTTATCCCGCTTGGACAGGGGCGCTCTCCCCGGCTGGTTCTGGTGGCCATCGTGAACATCACCGAAAGGAAGATGATGCTGGACGGGGTTGTGCGCAACGAGCGGCGCTTCCATTCTCTCGTCAAGGAGTCCTCCGACATCATCACCATCCTGGAAGCGGACGGGAAGATACACTTTGCGAGCGATTCAATTGAGAGGATTCTGGGTTACAGGCCGTCGGAGATCAAGGGGGCGAGCGTGTTTGAGCTTGTCCACCGAAGGGACTTTGAGGCGTTCCGCAGTGGCTTCGACTCGATCGTCGGGGACAGCGGGAAGACCTTCATCATGGAAGGGCAGTTTCTGCACAAAAGCGGCAACTGGATTTACCTGGAAGTCGCGGGACAAAACCTGCTGAACGACCCCAACGTCAGGGGCATCGTGCTGAATTCGCGCGATGTGACCGACCGCAAGCAGGTTGAGTCGGTGCTCGGAAGGATCAACCGGCAGCGGCAGATGATCCTCGAGTCGACCGCCGACGGCATGTACGGGCTGGACGTGAACGGGCGCATCACGTTCGTCAATCCCGCGGCGGCGCGCATGCTGGGGAGTGCTGAACGGGAAATCACGGGAAAGTTCGAGAACGAAATCGTCCGCCGGCTCAGGGAGGACGGCGGGGAGATTCCGGAAGGTGAAACCTCCGCGGCGACCCTGCGGCGCGGGGTGCTTATCCGTTCGCACGACACGGTTTTCACGCGAATCGACGGAGTGTCATTTCCCGTGGACTACAACGCCAGCCCTATCATCGAAAACAGCGCCGTCATCGGCGCGGTCGTGAGCTTCAGCGACATCACCGCGATGAAGCTCGCGGAGCGGGAGCTGCTGCGCGTCAGCGCGGAGGCCGAGAAGGCGAACCGGGCAAAGAGTGAATTCCTCGCCAACGTGAGCCATGAAATACGAACGCCGCTCAACAGCATCCTGGGGTTTGTGGATCTGTTGAAAAAAACCGGGCTCGACCCGGCGCAGCGCGAGTACGTGGACACTATCGCCGACAGCTCTTCGAGCCTCCTGGGAATCATCAATGACATTCTTGATTTTTCGAAAATCGAGAAAGGGCGGATCGAGTTTGATATCATAGAGTTCAATCCCCTCGAGAAATTCGAGAACGCCGTGGAGCTTTTTTCAATCAGGACAGGCCAGAAGAACATCGAATACAACGTCTTCATCGATCCTTCGATGCCGGCCGTGCTGAAGGGCGATCCTCTCAGGATCAACCAGGTGCTGATCAACCTGATCGGCAACGCCGTGAAGTTCACGCCGGAGTTCGGCAGGATCAATGTCCGCATTTCAATGATCGGTGAGCACATGGGGAAGTGCCAGGTGTACTTCGCGGTTTCAGACACCGGCATCGGCATTCCCGAGCATAAGCAGGCCGACATCTTCAATGCGTTCACCCAGGCTGATTCCTCGGTCACCAGAAAGTTCGGGGGCACCGGGCTGGGGCTGGCGATCAGCTATTCGCTCATCAGGCAGTACGGCGGCGATCTGAACATCGAGAGCAGGCCCGGCAGGGGCAGCACGTTTTACTTCGATCTCAGCCTCGAAAGAGGCGGCTCGCACCGGTACAACACGTGCGTGTTCGACGGAACCATCGCCGTGCGCTCAGTCATCGAGCCGGGAAGCGCAATGGAAAGCTTTTTCAACATGTACATGTCGTCCATGAACCTTCGCCACCTGAACAGCGAACCGGCGGGCCATGTTGGCGGAGAAAGGGCCGACATCATATTCGTCGACCTGGATTACGCCGGAGTTGAGCGGCTGGTGAAGCTCAGGGAAGCGTGCCCCGGCGTTCCCGTCGCGGCCTTCATGGCGTACGGGGAGAACCTGGATTTCGTGTCACCCCAGAAATTCACCGACCGACTGCTGATCAAGCCCCTGACATGCACCAGGATCGCAAGGGCGGTTCGCGAGCTGGTCGTTGAAAAGAACGCATCGCCCGCCGTTCGCGCTGAAGATCCGGTCCGATTTATGGGCACTGTGCTTGTCGCGGAGGACAACAGCAACAACCAGAAGCTGATAAAGCTGATGCTCGCCGAGCTGGGGCTGAACTCCGCCATCGCCTCGACGGGGCTGGAAACGGTTGAAATGTTCCGCGCGACGGGCTTTGACTGCATACTCATGGATGTCAACATGCCGGAATGCGACGGAGTGGAGGCCACCAGGCGCATAAGGGAAATCGAGCGGGAAACGGGCGGCCATATCCCGATAATAGCGCTCACCGCGAAGGCGTTCGACGATGAGAAAAAAAGGCTTCTGGAAGCGGGAATGGATGACTGCATCGCGAAACCGGTCACCGGAGACCGCCTGACCGCACACCTGGCGCGGTTTCTCCTCCTTGTCGAGGAGAAGGGCAGGAAGCGTGATGAGGTTGATCCGCGCTCATCCCGGTATCACCGCCTGGCGCGCGAGCTCGGCATTTCCGAGGACGACGTGCGCGAGCTCGTGGGTGATTTCCTGAACTCGCTTGATGAGTACCTGGCTCCTCTCCGCGCGGCTGTTGCATCCGATGATCTTGACGGTATCCGGCAGAGCGCCCACCGCTTCAGGGGCGCGGCGGCCAGCTATGCGTACGACGCGCTCTCGGAACTGCTCTCGCGCATGGAATACGGGGAAATCGAAGGGAAGGATGAGCGCGCCGCGCTTCTTGCCGTGATAGTCGAGGAGGCGGAAAGGGTGAGAAAAGGCGCCTGAGGGGGTCAGCGGTTCAGGAACACCTCAAAATCGCCTTCCGTGATGAAGAGGTTGTGCTTGTCTTCGATGTCGGTGAACGACACGACCTCTCCGTAGTGCTTGCCCGCGATGACGTTCAGCTTCATCGGCGCGAAGAGCGCGAATATTGTCTCAAGCGGCTTCACGTCGTTTTCAACGAATTCCGGAAGAGCCCTGAGGTCGATCACGACCCTGTCCCTGGCTATCATGCGCAGGAATGAAGGATTGAACACCTGTTTGGCCTCGTCGATAAATGCCTTTGACTGGAGATTCATGCGGGGGGTTATGAACGTGACACCTGAGTTTCGCGTCACCATGATCTGCCTGTTTCTCTCGTCGTCCTGCCTGACCGCCTGGCCGTAACGGATTGCCGATTCCACCTTTTTCTTTATGTAGTCCGCGCCGAACGGTTTGACGATGTAATCCACCACTCCAAGCCGCATCGCCTTGACCACGTCCTCTTTCGCCTTTTTCGACGTGACCATGATGATCGGGGTTTTCATGGTGATCGGATCCTGTCGCAGCTTGCGGAGCACCTCGAACCCGTCCATGCCCGGCATCATGATGTCGAGCAGAATCAGGTCCGGACCGCCTGTCTTCGCGTATTCAAGACCGTCCCTTCCCGTCATGGCCGATATCAGGCGGAAGCCCATCGTCTGCATCTGCTTTTCCAGAAGCTTGAGCATGTTTCTGTCGTCGTCAATGGCGAGAATAAGATTTTTCTCTTCGGTCATGCGTTCGTCTCCGCACGTTGAAAATCCCGGAAAAGCGTAGCCGTAAATCAGGATAACGTCAACACTAAAAATTTTTCTGTCATGAGTTCAGGCCTTGAAAAGAAGCGAGCCTTCGCAATTATTGTTGACGAAAAGACAAAAGGGTAGTTCGATATGCATGGCACACAAATACAAATTATCCGCATGACAGTCTTTCATGCCGGCAGCCGGCCGGTAAAAAAAACGAGTGCGCCGCCGTGATGGGGAGAGCACAGCTTGTTCGGGAGGTTTCGATGATTTTAGTTACTGGATGCAACAGCCTTGCGGGGAAGAGCCTGGTACGGGCCCTGCTGAAAGAGGGAAAGAAAGTCCGGGGCATGGATTTCTGGAAAACGAAGTCATGGCCGGAAGACATCGAGTTTTACGAAACCACGGTCCTCGACTATGAGGCGCTTCTTTCTGCCTGCGAAGGCGTTGAGGTGGTGTTCCACCTTATGGATGTGGAGAACCCGATCCACGACGGGCGGCGTTACATGAAGAAGGTCAACATCCAGGGAACGCAGAACGTACTGAGCGCGGCCGCCGAATGCGGAGTGAAGAAGGTCGTGTTCCTTTCGAGCGGAGAAGTGTATGGTAAAACGGCTGCGGTGCTGGTGCGGGAGGACGACGCCAAGAAGCCCGTGACGCCCTACGGCAAAGACAAACTGAAAGCGGAAGAGCTGTGCAAAGCGGCAGTGAAGGAAGGAATGGACGTCACGGTATTCAGGCCCACGCTGATGTCCGGCCCTGAAATCGACGATTCAATGATACTCATCATACTTTACATGGCGATGGGGATGGGCGACGCCAATCAGCTCTATATCGCCGGGGACGGCAGCTCGCGTTTTCAGCTGGTCCATCCCGACGACGTGGCGGACGCAATGATACGGTCGTTGAGCTCGCCTTCCTCCAAGGGGAAAATATACAATATCGGTTCCGACGATGTCCCCACCCAGATGGAGCAGGTGGTCAAGGTGCGCGACAGGGCCAAGCTCGACTGTACAATAAAGAACATCTCCCCGACCGCGACGAAACTTCTGTCGATTATCCTGAAGCCGCTCAACATAAACTACCTGCGCAAGGAGCACGTGCTGTTCATAATTTCGAATTTTGTGCTCGACTGCGAGCGGGCAAAGGCCGACCTGGGATGGCGGCCGACGAAAAACAACATCGATATTTTTGTTGAGACAATAAAATGGTACGAAACCGAGAAGCTGTGATTCGCCTCGCTGTTTCCTGATGGCATGACAGGGAAGGCCCCGGTGATCGGGGCCTTCTCGCGTAGGGGGCGCCCTTATCCCCCGCTATTCCTCCTCGTCCACCTTGTTCCCCTTCCCCGTGATTTTTTTGAAGAGCGCGACGATGAGCTGCCACAGCTTGACAAAGATGAGCTTGATGAACTGCCCCATGCTGCCTTCGCCGACGTCCATGGTGAACAGCATCTGGGCTTTTTTCATGTCTGCGGTTGTCAGGTTCTTGCTCTTCAGCTGCATCTCCTTAAGGCGTTTGCGCGCCTCCCTGCGTGAAAGCTTCATCGTCTTCTTGTCTTCTTCGTATCCCTTTTCCCGCGCTATAATTTCGTACAGGAGCGGGTCGTTGAGCATGCGCTGCCTGATTTTCTTGAGCTTGTCGTAGGCGTTCAGGAGTATCTGATGGTTCCTGTTTTCCCCGTAGTCCATGAGGAGCTCAATGTACTCGCTCAGAAAGTAGGCTTTTTTATAGAGCCTGGTGAGCTCCTCAAGGGGTTTATCGTCAAAATTAATGCGGTCGTACTCGTCGGCCGAGGTTTCGATGTAGTCGAGTCCCTCGTCGGTGAGCTGAAAGAGCCGGGAGGGCTCCAGGTCGGGTATCTCGATGAAGCGGCTCGATATGTCCTTGAGGTCCTGGAACACCTGCTCGGAGAAGTCCAGCAGGCAGCGGTAGGCCCGACGCTCCGCCATCGAAAGCACGGCCTCGTCGCCCTGCGACTTCTCCATCCTGCGCTTGATGTCGTTGATGTTCATCCTCGATGGATCGAAGTCGATCCCGCTGTGGCTCACCATCTGCTGAATGTCGAAGAAGTTGGCCTCGACAAGGTCTTTGCCGATCTTGAGCACGTTCAGCCTGATTTCGCCGAGCTTCTCCTTGACACGGTACTTGTCGATCTTGCTGATGCCGTCGGTGACCACGAGGATCTCCGCGTTGATCATCTCCTTGTCGAACCTGATGTCCTCGATCGCCTGGTAGATGGCGCCCTGGAGGTTGGTGCTGCTTCCCCCGGTCGTGGTGTAGAGGACCTCCTCGACCAGAAACGGAAAATCCTCCTTTTTTTCGAGCTTGATCAGCTTGCCCAGCTCGGAGTCGAACTGGCGGAAAAAGATCTTGGACTTGCCGTTGAACTTGCGGCGGAGGAACTCGGCGACAAGGCACTTGGCGAAAAAGAGCCGCATCCTCATGTCCATGGAGCGCGAGCTGTCGAGGAGCAGGTAGAACTTCTGCTCGAACTTGTTGGCGTCCTTGCCGGACTCGTCGCGCAGCGTGGAGATGGGTTTGAACTTGTCGCTTTCGGTTTCGTAGAAGCGCTGGACCAGAAGCGAGCGCGTGAAAAGCCTGATGTCGAATATATCGTCGTCCTGCGCGAGCTCCCTGGGAAGGGCCTTCTTCATGTCGTAGATGGTGCGGTACTGGTCAATCTGCATGTTGTCGCTGAGCGGGGAGACGCGCTCCACGCGGTTGATCAGAATCGTCTCGTCGCGGTCCGGGGCCTCTACCTTCTCCTCGCGGGAGATGTCCTCGATCGCCGAAAGCGCGTCGGAGATGAACTCGGGCGTAAAGATCACGCGGGCGATTTCAAAGATGATGAAAAACTGCGGGGGGAGGATCGCCTGCACGTTGTCGAAAAAACCCAGCGCGTCCCAGTAATCGAAAAAGTCCAGACTGGGGCGGTCCGGCTTCGAGATTGTTGAGATATATCCTGACACGGGCAGTCACCCTTCTTATGTGTACAGGATGTCCTTGTAGTCGCGGAGGATGCCCTCTTTGAGCTCCCGGACCTCCTCGACCGCCGGATTGACCTCGGCGATGCTGTTCTTCAATGTTTCGAGGGTGATCTCGTCGTCCTCCACTTTACTTTTCGAAGGGAATATCTTCTTGAACAGGTTCTTGAGCCCTTCAAGCAGCCCCTTGGCGTGGCGGAGCTTCTCCTTCTTGTCGGGGTCCTCTCTGATCTCCTGGAAGATCTTGCGCAGGTTGAGCAGGAACTCTATCTGCTGGTTGGCGCCGGTCGAGTTGAAATGCACCATGGTCTGCTGGTAGGTGTCGAGGAACACGTCCTTCTCGGACTTGTCGCGCGCCTTGATGGACACAAAGCTGTTGAGGGTGCACAGCGTGAGGTACATGTTCTTGACGTCCTCCATGGTGGCCTCGTAGCGGTTGTCGAGCAGCGCCGAGGCGCGCAGGAAGTCGACAATCTTGGCCTGCTTGCGCGGGCTGATGAAGAAGTTGTAATCGCTCTTGCGCATCTCCCCCATGAACTTGTTGACGATCACGTTTTTCATGAAGTAGATGTAGTCGGGGATCTCGATCTTGATGTCCTTGTTGTTGTTCTTGATGATGTCGGAGATGTAGATCATCCTGGTGAACGGTATCTTCCTCTCGGGCTCGATGGCGACGCCCTTGCTGAAGGAGTACGTGTGGTCGATGAGTATCTGCGTGTAAACGTTGTTGTCCTCGGGGATGATTGACTTGTAGTTGAAGCGGTCGAGCACCGCCTCGGTCACCTCGTTCATGCGCATGTAGTTCGCGGTGGCGATCGAGGTGTGGACCGCGGTGTCGATGATCTCGGGCCCGTTGACGAACTTGCGCTCGTTGAGCACCGACAGCAGCGAGCGCAGCACCACGTCGCTGGCGTCGAAAAACTCGTCCAGGAACACAAGGTCGGCCTCGATGATGGAGCCGTGGATGTTGTGCCTGATGCGCCCCTTCTTGAACTCGTCGATGTTGTAGGGCCCGAAGTAGTTGTCCGGGGTCTGGTCCTTGGTCGCCTGCGACGCGAACACCCGCACGTTGTCAAAGGTGTTGAAAATGTAGTTGGCCAGGTAGGATTTCGCCATGCCGGTGCGGGAGAGCAGCAGCATGTGCTCCCTGGTGAGGATGGCGAACATCGCCTGCTTCACTATCTCGTCGCGCCCGATCACGTTCTTGGAGATGCGGTCCATGTGCCATTTCAGATAATCGATGATGGTCGGGATGTCGTATTCCTTGGCCTCTGCGCGCGAGGGGAGGGAGATCACCACGGGGCTTTTACCGGGCTTTTTTTCGGCCTCCGCGGTCAGCACGTGTCCGGACCGGGACTCCTGCGCCTCGCGGAGCGCCTCGTGCCCCGGATGGTCTGTTTCGGGCACCGCTTCCTGCGAGAAAACCCTGAAGCCCTCTTTCTCAAGAATCATTTCCATCATCTTGTAGGATTTAAAGCGCTCTGCGCTGGCCTTTTCCATACTGGACGCTCCGGGTAATCAGTTATTCCACGCTGTCGGGTGTCGCGGGGAGGAGTATGCGGAATGTGGTGCCTTCACCGACGGCGCTTTTCACACCGATGACGCCGCCGTGGTTCTCGATAATGGAATACGTCACCATGAGCCCGAGGCCCGTGGATTTCTGCCCCTTGGTCGAGAAGAACGGCTGGAACACGCGGGCAAGGTTTTCCTCGGGGATGCCGATGCCAGTGTCGGAGATGGTGATGGACGCGTAAAGCACACCGCCTTCCTCCACCCTGTCAACTGCGATCCGCAGTGTGCCCCTGTCGGGCATGGCGTCCTCGGCATTGGAGACGATGTGCAGAAGCACCTGCACCAGCTGTGACATCGTGGCCCGTATCCTTGGAGGATTTTCCGCAAGCTGGGTGATCACGTTAAACCCGTTTTCGCGCATGCGGTTCAGCGTGATCTGAATGGGATGGCTGGTGATGAGCCTGTCGGCCTCAAAGGTCTCCTTGTCCTGCTCGGCGGGCTTGGCCAGGTTGAGCAGCTGGTCGGTGATGTTGCGGATGCGCACCAGCTCGTCCTTGAGCGATCGGACGTAATCGAGCATGGGGCTGTTGGGGTCGATGTTCTTTTCGATGAAGTTGGCGTTGACCGTCATCAGGTTGATGGGGACCTTGAGCTCGTAGGCGACCCCCGCGGCCAGAAGTCCCATCGCCGAAAGGCGCTCTGCCTTCTGCATGTTGCTCGCGATCATCGCCTGCTCGGTCGCGTCCTCGACGATCACCAGCACGTGCCTGAGCTTGTTCTGGGTGTCGAGGATCGGGTCGAGCCGGACGTTGATGGTCAGCAGGCGGTCCTTGGAGATGGGCACGTACTTGACGTTGCGCATCGTCACCGGCTTTTTCTTCTCAACGACCTCCTCGAAGGCCCTGTCGAGGCCGGAGTCCTTGAATCCCTCGTACTGCATGAGGTTTACGCCAATGCGCGTCTCGTTCTGCGGATGCCCCATGAAGCGCTTGAGCGCCGGATTTTCACTGAGCATGATTCCTGTGGGGTCCATCGAGAAGATGCCGATGGGCACATTGTTGATGATGTCCTCGTTGATCGCCTGTATCTGCTTGAGCTCCTCGGCCTGGCTGAGCTGCTCCTTGACCTTTTCCTCCAGGCGCCGGGTGTTCTCCCTGAGCTTCTTCTCCATCAGGTGGCGGTCAGTGATGTTGCGCATGATGCCGAACACGCCGTTGATCTTCCCGCCGCTGTCGCGTATAGGGCTGAAGTTGATCATGAAGTAGGCGGTCTTGCCGTTCCTGTCGATGGTCTTCATAATCTCGTTGGTGATCTCGGTGCCCTCGTTCACCACCATGTTGAAAACGGTGTTGGCCCGCTTCACCTCTAGCTGCGGGATGTAGCTGGCGAAGTGCTTGCCCAGCTCCTCCTCTTCCTTGTAGTAGAAAATCTGGCCCCACGCGCTGTTGCGGTAGATAACATTGCCTTTGGTGTCGAGAACAAAAATGATGTCCGAGGCGGCCTCCACCAGGGAGCGGTAATTCACCCTGAAGCCGGTGTCGGTGCCCGTCAGTATCAGGCCGTCCGGCCTGCACTCCTCGATGAACTTCAGCAGCTCTTCTTTCGACATTGACTCGATTGGTTTGGTATCCATAGGCCGTTACTTTAATTTTATTTTTTCGTGATCCGGGATGCGCAGGTTGCTGAAAAACCAGACTTCAATGACAAGGCTCAGTATGGTGCCGATGAGGAAGGATATCGCGAAGTAAATGGTGTCCATCTGGAAAACGAACGTGCCGCCGAATGCGAAGAGCAGCAGGATGCCGAGGCGCACCGGGAAGCCGCCCAGCGTGATTCCCATGAGCACCAGCGTATTCGATTTCATCCCCCGCCGGGCGCCCAGCACCCAGAGGAGCACGAAGATGAGGTTGAGGATCGTTCCCGCCAGATATCCCCTGAACTCGGTGGCCCCCTTTGTGTATAGGAGAATAAAACTGATGATCAGATTCAAAGCGGTGACAAGCATCGAAAAACCGATTGCCTTTTTGAGATTGTCCATACCCGTATTCGCCTTCCCGTCTTTTTTCTGTGCCGCGCGATAAAAACGCCCGGATAAACCTTCCAGAACATTACACTGCAATATGCATAGCGTTTCAGAGTATTTTCATATTCGGGGTTTTGGTCAACTACTATTTGATTTTTTTGGGTTGGCTTTCTTTTCGCGCTCGGTCCCGCTCGCCGGGCTGTATAATACCCGCTTCCGGGATTTATTGCAGCATATTGCGGTGTATTCCGCATAATGACTTGATATTTATCGCAGCCACGGCAATATGGCGGCGGGGCCGGGAGGCGAGAAATGGCTGAGCAGGGATCAAGGTTTGACAGGGGCGCGCGCACATGGGACATCCCGCCGAGGGTTGAGCTCGCCTCGGCCGTCTTCCGTGCCATCAGGGAGCGGGTCCCGCTGCGGCCGGACATGCGCGTGCTCGATTTCGGGGCCGGCACCGGCCTGGTGAGCTTCGCACTCTCGGAGCACGTCGGCCATGTGACCGCGATGGACAGTTCGAGCGGGATGCTTGAAGTCATCGCCTCCAAGATGGCCGAAAGCCGGGTCGAGAACGTCACCACGGAGCTGCGCGACCTCCTTGCGGACGGGATTCCGGCTGAACGGTATGACTGCATTGTCAGCTCGATGACGCTGCACCATGTCGCCGACACCGTGCGGCTGCTTGAGGCGATGCGATCAATGCTCGCATCCGGAGGTCACATCGCGCTTGCCGACCTCGATGAGGAGGACGGGTCGTTCCACCACGACAATGCGGGCGTCGAGCACTTCGGCTTCAGCAGAAGCATGCTTGCGGAGCTCGCCGCACGAAATGGATTTGCTGACGTCACCTGCGACATCGTTCACACCGTCACCCGTCCCGACAAGAGCGGAGTCATGCGCTCATACGGCGTGTTCCTGCTTGCGGGGATAAAGGCCTGATAACGAAAGCGGTTTCACCTCGCGTCCGGATAATAAGAATTGACACCGTGCGTTTTTCTCGCCGTACTGTTCCCTGATGAGCAATATCCCCGACATGAACGGTTCCGCGGCCGCGATTGAAACAGACCTGCTTGTCAAGCGCTACGGAAGCTTCGCGGCGCTGGACGGTCTCACGCTGAGGGTGCCGAGCGGCATGATCTACGGCCTTCTGGGGCCCAACGGTGCGGGCAAGACCACCGCAATCCGCATTCTCTGCGGCCTGGCGCGTGCCGATTCAGGCGAAGCGCGTCTTCTGGGCCGCTCCCTTCCCGACCGCTCCGTGCTGCCGAAGATCGGTTACATGCCGCAGGATATAGCCCTCTACGGCGAGCTTTCCGTGTTCAGAAACCTCGCGCTGTTCGGCGAGATGTACGGCATGAGCCCGGAGCGCATCGCTTCGCGCGCAAAGGAGCTTCTCGAGCTTGTGGGACTCTCCGGCTGGAAGGGAAGCCTCGTCACCGCGCTGAGCGGCGGCATGAAGCGGCGCGTGTCGCTCGCGTGCGCCATGATGCATGTGCCCGACATCCTCTTCCTTGACGAGCCCACCGTCGGAGTCGATCCCGAGCTCAAGCTCTCGTTCTGGAAACACTTCGAGGCGCTGCGGGACGGCGGCGTGACCGTGCTCATAACCACACACTACATGGACGAGGCGTCCCGCTGCGACAGGGCGGGCTTTATCCGCAACGGGAAGCTCATTGCGGAAGGGACGCCCGGGGAGCTCAGGCGCACAACCCGCACGCGCTCGCTTGAGGACGCCTTTCTCGCGCTCTCGGCGGGGGAGGGGCGGACATGAGCGCGCGCCGGATGCTTGCTATCTCCAGACGTATCCTGTTCGGGCTGCTCCACGATCCCAGAACGATGGCGCTCATCTTCCTGGGGCCGGTAGTGGCGATGTTCGTGTTCGGGCTTGCGTTCAGCGGCGACGTGGAGCATGTGCGGGTGGCCGTCGCGAACCTCGATGCTGGCATGGAGCTTCCCTTCGCCGGGCGCACATCGGTCCCGGAGCAAATCCTGGCAAACATCAAACCCGGAGCGCTGGACGTGATTGCCGTGGCGGGCGAGGAGGAGGGCGTGCGGCTGGTGCGCGAAGGTGCGGCCTCCGCGCTCATCGTGTTTCCCGAAGATATGACCGTGTCGCTGTACCGCCGCATGGAGGAGCCTTCGTTCCCGGCGGACGTACGCGTCAGGATCAGGCTCGACCGCACCGTCTTCACCATCGCCGGGGCGGTGAGCGCGGCGTTCGCGGGCGCGATCATGAAAACGGTCGAGGAGAGCGGCGGAAGCCTCCCGGTGCGAATCGACGATTCCGAGCCGATATACGGAGCGCACGCGCGCTTCATGGACTTCTTTGTGCCGGGCGTGATGTGCTTCGCCGCGTTTCTGCTGACGGCGCTGCTCACCATTCTCTCGTTCGTCGGCGAGCGGAAGAACGGCACGCTCGACAGGCTGCTCGCGACCCCGGTGCGGGAGATGGAAGTGGTGGGGGGCTACGCGATAACCTTCAGCGCGATCGGCATGGTGCAGTCGCTGCTGCTCATCTCGGTCGCGACGCTGGCTTTCAACGTCCGCGTTGAGGGCAACATCGCGCTCGCGTTCGTCATGGTGGCGCTGCTGTGCGTGGTGAGCCTCTCGCTCGGGATACTGCTCTCCACGCTCGCGCGGTCGGAGCTCCAGGCCATCCAGATGATGCCGCTCATCGTGCTGCCGAGCTTTCTTCTGGCCGGAATCTTCTGGCCGGTCGAGGCGATCCCCCCGCTGATCAGGCCGCTCTCGTACCTGATCCCCCCCTACTATGCGATCGACGCGTGCCGCTCCATCTTCGTGCGCGGGTGGGGATTTTCGAAGGTGTGGGTTGACGTGGCGATGCTGGCGCTCTTCGCGGCGGTGTTTCTCGCGGCCGCCGGAATGGTGCTCAAGCGAAGGAGGGCGTGATGAATAAGATGAACTATCGCGGCAGGGGAACGCTCGCGCTGTGCGTTGCGGCGCTCGTGTGCGCATGCGCGGGGCTGGCCGCCGCCGAGCCGTTCCAGGGGAGGGTTGAGCTTTTTGTGCGCTCGCCCAAAAAAACGGGCGGCGCCACTGTGCTGGCCGCCGGCGACAGGGTGAGGATCGAGTTTGCCGAAAGGGACGGAAGATTCGACGGATACTCGGTGGTTGACCGCGCCGCGGGCCGGGTGTTTCTTGTGTCGGACAGGGGGCGCTATTACGTGGAGCTGCCGCTCGTACAGGACGGGGTCGTGAAGGAGCCCTGCGCGCTCGAGCCCACCGGCAACACGGCGATCGTCGCGGGGATACGGTGCGACGAGTATGTGGTTGGAAAGGGCGCCCTCAAGGTGCGGGTGTGGGCGCAGAGGGAGGTGTCGTTCGCGGACAATGTCTTTCCGTCGCTGGGAAAGGGAATCGGCGACCAGGGCGCGCTGCTTCGATGCGCCGCCGCTGCGCTTCGGGCTAAGGGGCTTACGCCGCTCAAGATGGAGGACGGCGCGCTTGCCGTGGAGGTGACACGCCTCGCGCCCGGAATAGTCGGGGAGCGCGTGTTTGAGATTCCGGCTGGATACCGCAAAAAGCGCTTTTCGGAATTCAAGGCCGGCGCTCCCCGCGGAGGCAGGCGGTGAGGAGGGGATGATGGCGGGACCTCAGAGGATAAATCCGCGCTCACTGAAAGCGCTGGCGGGGAAGCTTGTCGCGATGTGGGGTGGAGCGACGTTGTACTCGACGTTCCGAAACACCGATGCGCAGTTCCGCGAAAAGATACTGCTCACCGTGTCCATGGCCAACGCCTGCGGCGGGTGAGTGGGCGCGCACACGTCCGCCGGTCGGCGGGCCGGACTGACAAAGCAGGACATTGAAAAACTTGCGTGCCTTCGGCCGCAGGATTTTGAGCGGAGGGAGTGGGTGGCGCTGGCCTTTGCGCGCGAATGGGTGTGGGGCGGGGGGACCGCCGTCGACGGGGATCTCTCGACCGAATTCGAATCGCTGTACGTGCGCGGGGAAAGGGCCCGAATCATGAAACTCGTGCGCATGATGGACTTCTTCAACTGCTTTGGAAACCTCTTTATCCGCAGGAAATGGAGGAACGATCCACACGCGGCATCATGCCCGCTGCCGCAGGCTGTACACGGGCGGGAAGAGGAAAGCGGGCGGTAAAGACAGTTGTGCGTGCCGGCAGAATCGAAGGTTGAAGGGAAGGGCGATTCAGCCTTTCGCGTATATCCCCAGCATTTTATTGATTCGCCGGAGCATTTCCCTTCGCACGTGTTCGGGCTCCAGGCATTCGCATTGATCGCCGAAACTGAGCAGCAGCGCATACCCGAATTCGTCTTCGGTGAACGGGAAGTCCGCCAGCAGTTGTTTCTTTCCCTGCGGCCTGATGTTTTTCTCCCCGCAGCGCTCTGCCACTCTCTCCCTCAGGGAGATGTCTACCAGCAGCCTGATCGTGATGAGCCGGTGTTCAATCCATTCCGAACCATTGAGCGGTTTCGGATCGAACTCGCGCGGCGCAAACTGTGCATCGAGAATGCGCAGCCCTGATATACGAGACAGCCTGAAAGTCCTGAAATCCCGCCTCGCGAGACAATACGCACGCAGGTACCAGTGCCTGTCCTTCAGCGCCAGTTGGTACGGCTCCACCTTTCTGCTCCCCGTAACACCCCTGTTGTCGGAGTAGCTGAACGCAACCAGCCTGTTTTCCCGCATCGCCAACCGGATTGTATCCATCCGGGCGCGCGTGTCCACACCGTCCGCCCACGCGGTGAGGTCGATGCTGATCTGGTTGGATCTCAACTCAACGCTTTTCCTCTGATCGGGCGGGATGAGTGTTTTCAGCTTTTCCAGAGTGCCCGCAATTTCCCGCTTTGACACGGTCGGACTGATGCTTGCAAGCCCGGTCAACAGGGCGATGAAATCCGACTGGGTGAACAGCTTTTTATCGATCTTGTATCCCTCCATTATGCTGAATCCGCCATTCACTCCAGGATACGCAACAACGGGAACGCCCGCCATGTTGAGCGCCTCGATGTCGCGGAAGATTGTCCTGGGTGACACCTCGAAGAGCCCGGCGAGCCGGGTAGCGCTCATCCTCTTGTGTTCCAGCAGAATCATGATAATCGAAACCAGGCGGTCAATCTTCACCGGCGAAACCCCACTTTTTTTCAGTGTTCATCGTAAACCATGACATAGGGGTGTCAAGGTTTATATGGTAGGTTGTGATGGATGCCTGAAGCATCACTATATTCCGAAAGGAGGGACTCAATGGACTATGCACGTGAATATCGCAGGATAATGGACGAGCAGTGCGAGATAGCCCTGGCAACCTGCGTGGATAATGCGCCAAACGTGAGAATCGTAAATTTTTACTGTGACGCGGAGAAGAGCGGAGTGCTGTACTTCTCGACGTTTAAAAACAATCCCAAGACCAGGGAATTCAGGCAAAACTGCAATGTGGCTTTCACCACCGTTCCATCGGGGAGCAATGAGCATGTGAGGGTCCGCCAGGCGACGGTCAGAAAAAGCGCCCTCACCATTTTCGACCTGAAGGACGCTTTTATACGCAAGATGCCCGATTACGCGGAGACGATCGAATATGCGGAGCGCAAACTGGAACTGTACGAAGTTCATTTTAAGAGCGCTTCAGTGACACTGGACTTCATGCATAATGGGAACATCACGCTCTGATGCCGGTTGCGGAGCGGGATTCGGCGACATGGATCGTCATGAAAATGCCGCAGTGTGGCGCCATCCCGCTCTTTACTTTGATACAGCCGCAGAACCTGGATTGAAAAGGTAATCAATCCGGTGTGGATATGGCTTTTCCGGGAGCCCTTGCCGGCTTTGCTCCATGTCGATCTTCCCGGATGTTGCCCGCTGTGCGCTTTCCCTGCGGCTTTCCCGGTGTGTGAGCTTGATGTTTTATTGATCGATTCGCGAAAGCCCGTAGATTTTATAATCGCCGGATATTAATGAATAGCTGTTGTTGTCCGCGTCAATAAGGTACAACCCTCTCGCCGATGCATAGTGACCCACGCCAAGGATGAGGCGGTTGTCCCTGTAAGGCCTGAGAAATAGATACGCATAATCGCTGGTTGGTATCGATACGACCGTGGAGGCAATGCCGTTGTCGTACCGCAGCACAATAATGTTGCTGTTTGAAGTTTCCTGATATGCGACGTACCATACTCCATTGCGTGCGACATGGAATGCCGCAGCATATCCCGAGCTGACATTCAGTTGAGCTATTGCTTCAACGAAACTCGCACCGTTCGTATGCAAATCGCGGTAGAGCTGGCGGCCGTTGGCCCCGATAAATAATTCACCGTCCACTCGCGTCAGAAAAGAAACCTGGCCGACAACCGCGGGGGTATATGATGCAGCAGCGTACTGTGATACGGAGCCGGAGCTCAAACGGTAAATGTAATTGTTACCCTGTGACAGTATCAGCGATCCGCCATCTTCGCCGTAGAAGAGTTCACTGTAAAAATTAGTTATCGAGGCCGGACTTGACAGTGTAGTTGCCGTCCCATCCTCCGTGATTGAGTATATGGTTGAAGTGTCATGAACGATGATGTCCCCTTCGTTTGACAGGCCCATTGTGCCGGGATTGGTCGCCGTGTACACGGATGTGGGAGACATCCCCGTTGATGGGGCCCATTTATATACATCCTTGTTGACAAGAAACCAGAAGCAGTCGTGCGCATAAAGAACGGCGCCCGGATCAGGCGTGGTCGCCAGGCCGGTGTCATACACCTTCATGTATCCGACATCCGGTTCAATGGCGATTATTTTCGTCGTGGTGTCATACCCGATGGCAAGCACCATGTCGGTGCCGTCGGCAAGGTCAAAGAGCTCTTCCTGCCAGGAGCATTGCATCAGCGCCGGCAGCAGGCACATGAGCACGACACACTTGAATACATTGCGCGCATGGAGTTTCATGTCCGTCAGCCTTGTCAATATCCAGAATATCATATTGCCGCAGAGCGCATTTCCGCCGGGGGGGATGCCTCCCATTGGTAAGGTAAAAAACGATCATCAACTGTGGGATCATTCCCTGGCAGCATAATCAATTCATTGCCTTTGTGTAGAATAATCACATAGCTACAATGTAAACAGGCAGATGTCAACTTGTTTGCGAATATCGATTTGTGATTATTCACAAAAATGTATTTCGGTAGATGGCTTTCCATGTGGTCGCCGCCGGGATCGGTTTTGGAAACGCAGTGGCGCGGGAAATACATGCGGGCAGCAATGATGTGCGGCAGTATCCGGCAGGCTTTCCCGGCCCGGAGCGCCTTTCCATCCTGCGTACTATCCGCTAATGAGTCTGCGTTGCGATGAGGTAGGCGACGTAGCCGGCGTACAGCGCGAGAAAGAGAATCCCTTCGACGCGGTCGATCATTTTTTTCCGGAAGGTGAATGCCGAGAGAAAGAGGAGGATGGTCGCCATCGTTGCGACCGCAAGGTCCACTGTGCTCATCGGGGCCATCGGCACCGGCCTGATGGTCGCGGTTATGCCGAGTATGAAAAAGATGTTGAAGATGTTCGATCCCACCACGTTGCCTACCGCGATATCGGGGTTCTTTTTTATTGCGGCGACGATCGACGTCGCCATCTCCGGAAGGGACGTGCCCACCGCCACAATGGTCAGGCCGGTCATCGATTCGGACATGCCAAACCGCAGCGCGACGCGGACCGCGCTGTCGACGAGTAATTTCCCTCCCAGGAAAAGCCCGCCGAGACCGAGTATGATCCAGATGACCGCGACCCATGGACGCATGCTGCGTATGTGTCCGTCGGATTGCCCGGTTTCTCCGCGCATGGCGAGACGGAAGCTGTAGTAGAGAAAAATGGTGAAGAAGAGGAGCAGCATCAGCCCGTCGATACGGGAGATGCGGTTCCCGGCCGCCCCGTCGATGAAGACGTCGTGGGCGCAGATTGCCGCCGCAACGACAGCCATCAGGGCGAATGGAATTTCCTTCCACTGGGTGCTCTTCTGTATCGCGAGGGGGCAGATGACGGCCGCACATCCCAGGATGAGCAGGATGTTGGCGATGTTGCTCCCCAGCACATTTCCCAGCGCCAGGGTGGTGTTCCCCGACAGGGCGGCGATGACGCTGACCGTCAGTTCCGGCGCGGAGGTTCCGAATGCGACTATCGTCAGGCCGATCGCCAGATCGGAAACGTGCAGCGCCCGTGCCAGGGACGAGGCCCCGTCGACCAGCAGGGTGGCGGCGCCGATGGTGAGGGCAAGCCCGGCGAGAAGAAGCAGAAGATCGAACATGGGAAAACCATATCGCCGCTGCCGGGGCTGTCAAGCGGGTTTCGGCGTCCTGATTGCGGGAGGGCCTGATGTGTAGCGCCATTGATTGTTATTATTATAAAATGTTCATTATTTTATATTTGACCGTTCCTAAAAAATGTGGTTGCGTATCAATTGCGTTTTAACCCGTCAGCGAGGATCTCTCTATGGCCGAACCTGTCAAAACCATCCTGCTCGTTGAAGACGAGGCCATTATAGCGATTGACGAGGCGCGGTCAATCGGGGACCTCGGCTACAGGGTCGTCACGGCGTCGTCCGCCGGGGAGGCGATCCGGATCGCGCTTGGTGATGACGCCGTCGACCTCATCCTCATGGACATCGACCTCGGCTCGGGTATGGACGGAACCGCGGCGGCCCGGGAAATTTTACGATCGCGCGCCATCCCCGTCGTCTTCCTGTCGTCGCACACCGAAAAGGAGATCGTCGAAAAGACCGAGGAGATCACCTCGTACGGCTATGTGGTGAAGAATTCCGGAATCACCGTGCTCGACGCCTCCATTAAAATGGCCTTCAGGCTGTTCGAGGCGAACGGGAAGCTGCGTGAAAGCGAAGCGCAGTACCGCACCATGTTCGAAAGCACCGGCTCCTCGATGATCCTGGTGGAAGAGGACATGACCATCAGCATGATGAATGAAGAGTTTGGCCGCCAGGTTGGGTATCCGCCGGAGGAGATCATCGGCAGGCGGAAGTGGACGGATTTTGTGCATCCCGATGATCTCCAACATATGATCGAACAGCACCGCCTGAGGCGCGTATCGGGTGAGTCCGCGAATCCGAGCTACGAGTTCAGATACCTGACGCGTTCCGGGGATATCCGGCACGGACTGATTACCGTGGGCATGCTGCCCGGCACGGCGAGGAGCGTCGCGTCGATTATCAACATCACCGATCGATGCCGGGCGGAGGAGGAGCTGGAGAATAAAAATGAGGAGCTGACGGCCGCGAACGTCAAGCTCGAAGCCTCCAACACGGACCTCACAAGTGCAATCCGTGGATTGCAGAA
>CAZPZJ010000012.1:0-34263 GCA_964591055.1 uncultured Leptospiraceae bacterium | reverse complement strand
AAAGTAGCGCTCTACCGCGGCGAGGACGAGCTTCCGTCGGAGATGTTCTACCGCGAGGGCAATACCGTGTTCATAGGGATCGGGGTGTCGGAGAGCGCGGACGCGGTCGAGTACATCTCCATTTACGATGTGGACAACACGACCTCGCTTATCGTCATCTTCATTGTCGTGGTGCTGTCGGTGCTCGCCATCGCGCGCTGGCGCGGGGTCCTTTCCCTGGTGGCGCTCGTGGCGACGATCTTCCTGGTTTTTTACGTGCTCATCCCCATGACGCTTCGCGGGTATTCGCCGCTGCCGCTCGCCATCGTCATCTCAATCGTTTCCATCGGGCTGACGGTGCCCATCATCATGGGCCTTGAGCTCAAGACGGCTGCCGCGATACTGGGGGCGGTGGGAGGGGTGATCATGGCGTCGGTGCTTTCAATCCTGACGAGCTGGATACTTCACCTGTCGGGGATCGTGACCAACGAGATGGTCACGGTGTTCTACGCGTCGAGCGTCAATATCAACCTGCGCGACCTGGCGCTTGCCGGCATGATCATCGCCGCGCTGGGCGCCATTATGGACGTGTGCATCTCCATTTCGTCGGCGGGCGCGGAGCTCTTCCGCGTGCACCCGTCCATCCCCACCGGCGAGGCCTTCCGCTCCATCTTCACCGTCAGCAACGATATTCTCGGCTCGACGCTCAATACGCTGCTGCTGGCGTACGTGGGAAGCTCGCTTCCCATGGTGCTGCTGATCGCCATGAGAATGGGGCCTGACACGCCGTTCTGGCTGGTGCTCAACTACAATCCGGTGCTCAGCGAAATCGTGAAATCGGCGGTGGGGTGCCTGGGCATGTTTCTGAGCATGCCGATCACCGCGTGGATATGCATTACGCTCTACAGGAGAAAGGCGAGGGCCGCAGGGCACACGGGGGAATGACGGCGCCTACGCGCGCGCGGCCTTCTTGCGATCGTGCCTGTCCAGGAGCTTTTTCCTCATCCTGACGCTCTTTGGCGTGACTTCGAGCAGCTCGTCGTCGTCGATGTACTCGAGCGCCTGCTCCAGGCTGAACTCGCGCGGCGGGGTGAGCCTGATGGCGTCGTCGGAGCCGGCGGCGCGGATGTTGGTGAGCTTTTTGCTTTTGCACACGTTCACCACCATGTCGCCGTCGCGGCTGTTCTCTCCCACGATCATGCCCTCATACACGTCCACGCCGGGGCCTATGAAAAGCGTCCCCCGCTCCTGGAGGTTGTCAAGCCCGTAGGCGATCGATTTGCCGTTTTCAAGCTGCACCAGCACGCCACGCCCGCGTCCGGGAATTTCGCCGCGGAAGGTGTCGTACTCGAAGAAGCTGTGGTTGAGGATGCCGGTGCCCCTCGTTTCGGTGAGGAACTCGTTGCGGAAGCCGATGAGGCCGCGTGACGGGACCTTGAACTCAAGGCGCGTGTATCCGTCGGATCCCTGCGTCATGTTGATCATCTCGCCCCTGCGCACGCCCATCATCTCGATGACGACGCCCACGAACTCGTCGGCGACATCGACGATTGCGAGCTCGATCGGCTCGGTTTTTTTGCCGTGCGATTCGCGGTAGATCACCTCGGGCTTGGACACCTGGAACTCGTAGCCCTCCCGGCGCATGTTCTCGATGAGGATTGAAAGCTGCAGCTCCCCGCGCCCCTTGACTACAAAGCAGTCCGCAAAATCACCCTTTTCGATCTCGAGGCTCACGTTTGAAAGCTTCTCGCGCTCAAGCCGCTCCCACAGGCTGGATGAGGTGACGAAGCGCCCTTCCCTGCCCATGAAGGGGGAGTCGTTGGCCAGAAAGTTCATGGCGAGCGTGGGCGCGTCGATGTCGATGAGCGGAAGCGGCATCGGATCCATGCGGTCGGCGATGGTTTCGCCCACGTCGATCGATTCGAGCCCCGCGATGGTCACGATATCTCCCGCGAAGGCCTCCTTCTTCTCGACCCTTGAAAGGCCCTCGTAGCAGAAGAGGCGGGTGACGCGGCAGACAATCCTCTGACCGCTTCGCTTGAGCAGCATCACGTCCTCACCCTGCCGGACGCGGCCGTTGTGTATCTTTCCGGTGCCGAGCCTTCCCAGGTAGTTGTCATAGTCGATTGCGGACACCAGGAACTGGAACGGCCTGGCCTCATCGCCGTCGGGGTCCTTGACGTGGCGCAGAATGGTGTCGAACAGGGGGGTGAGGTCTCCGCCTCCCTGCTCGACTTCGTACATGGCACGGCCCTGCTTGGCCGAAGTGTAGACTACCGGGAAGTCGAGCTGCTCGTTTGTGGCGTTGAGCTCGACGAAGAGGTCGAACACCATGTTGAGCACCTCGTGGGGCCGGCAGTTGGGGCGGTCGATCTTGTTGATCACCACGATGGGACGAAGCCCCAGTTCCAGCGACTTTTTCAGCACGTACTTGGTCTGCGGCATTGGGCCCTCGAACGCGTCAACCAGCAGGAGCACCGAGTCGACCATCTTCATGATGCGCTGGACCTCCCCGCCGAAATCGGCGTGGCCCGGCGTGTCGACAATGTTGATCTTGTAGTCGCGGTAGAAGATCGCGGCGTTCTTTGAGAATATGGTGATGCCCTTTTCGCGCTCGAGGTCGTTGGAGTCCATGATGCGCTCCTCGACCTTCTGGTTCTCCCGGAACACGCCCGACTGCCTGAGCATGGCGTCGACGAGGGTGGTTTTACCGTGGTCGACATGTGCGATGATGGCGATATTTTTCAGCTTGTTCATGGGTGCGACCTTCTCCCTGTTGTGTAAAGACTGACTACCTTGGGGTAAATGATGATTTTGTCATTCAATTTTTTCCAGCATCCTGTAAAAACCACGGGACGGATGTGCGCAGAGGATGGAATAGCCGGGATAACTGTATTGACGGTTTAACCATTTCATTATAGCATGTTTTAAAGATAATCCAGATTATTTGCGGGGGCGTATGGCGGTCAATGTCGGCAGGTACTATGTGTTGAAAGGGGCGGCCGGGTTCTGTGTGGCTTCAATCATTTTTATCGCGGCAGGATACCTCTTCGGATTCCTGGCTCCGTCACTGATCACGCCCGCATCGTCGGGATATACGGTCAGTGTCGAGGGCAGGGTGGTCGCTCTCACGGAAAAGAATGAAGGATATTTTTATCCGGTGGTGGAGTTCACGCCTCCCGGGGGCATCACGGTGAGCAGGGAATACGGCACCGGCTCCAGGCCGGCGGCCTTTACCGCCGGTCAGGCCGTAAGGCTTGCAGTCAATCCCGAATTCCCGGACGAGTTTATCATCGATACGGGCGTCGGGCTTGTCATGATGAAGTACGTCTTCAGGCTTCTTGGCATTGCCTGCCTGCTGGTGGGCGTTCCCGTGCTGGTCATGTGCTTTGTCCCTCTTTTCATACGGTTTTCCTCCCCCGGGAACATCGAGGTATGGCGCTGGTGGACTAACTTTATTGGCGGCATGGCGGGAGCACTCAGCTTCGCACTGCCTTCCGCGCTCATCTATCCGATTTACCTCTTCCTTCCGCCGGCGATCCGTGAGGAGCTCGGCCGCAGGCCGTTCGGCCTTGTAATTTTCACAGCCGTCGGGGTCGCGGTCAGCGCGGCGGTATTTTTCGTGGCCCGGGCACAGTTGCGCGGCAGGCCCCGCTGGAGAAAATAACGGGCAACCGGACCCCGGCCCGATGCTCAGTTGTCTGGATCGTTAAAACCGTTTTTGATGTGAGCGCCGTCGAAGAAGGGCTTGTTGGCCGGGCCGCCGCACCGGCTCAGCGAAATGACCGGCTTGGGCGGATAGTGTTCGTCGCGTGAGTTGATGAGCCCGGGACAGTCGATCAGCATGTAAGGGCTTGTGCGGGTGAACGCGATCACGGGAATCATTTTCGGCGGGGAGGGGTGCGCTCGCTCACGGTCGTTTTTTCCTCTCGTTGATAAACCGGGACATCTCTTCGGCGAACGCTTTTCTCTCGGACGGGGGGAGCGCGCGGATATAGGAATCAATCATATCCTTGATTCTGCCTTCCTCGCCGTACTGCCGCCTTCCTGCCGGCGGGGGCGCAGTGGGAGCAGGCCGTGTGGATGATGGGGAAACCCGGGCGGGCGGCGCCGCGCTGGTTTCCGCAGGCAGGGAGCCGCCGAGGTTTTTTGCGAGCGATGGGTACAGATCATCGCTCTTCCTGACGGTGCCTGAGAGGAAGGCCCTGACTTTGCCGCCCGACAGGAGAATCAGGCGGTAATGGTACCCGCCGGTATCGTAATCGTCGCTTTTGACGTGATATTCGAATTCGATGGAATTTCCCCGCGGCGCGGCCGACTTCCAGAAAAACTCGCTGTTCATCAAAGCGCCGGTCGCCGAAAGGCCCGCAGGGCCGCCGTGCTCAAGGAACGCCGCGAATTCGGACATGTCAGCCTGTATGCCGTACTTCCGTTCAACCTGGGGCATGAGTTCAGCTATGCGGGCCTGCTTCATAACCGCGAACGCGCTCTCGCTGCTGCCTCCGAGATGGGTGAAAAGAAAGCGCTGGAAGTGAAAGCGCCTGTCCTGGAGCGCTGCCCAGTCGCGTTCGTTCCACATGGTGCAGGAGGAAACGAGTACGGCAATTGCGGCAATCAGAAAGAGCTGAACACGCGCGTTCCTGTTCATGGATAAGCAGTTCCTCTATTGCTATTTACGTTCATCTTGTTTATCGCGATTGCGATATTTCAGCCGTTGTTTTCATATCGTGATTGGCATACGACTCATTAAAAAGGTGAATCTGTCAAAGGTTTTTTGCAGATTGGACGTGATTGTGAGATCGCGTAATTGTGTGCGTATGGCTGGAAAAAAAGGATCCCACGGGACCGGGTTGAGGTTATCGTGCCGTTCCCGGGGATTGCACAGTACTGGGATTGTACGGATGTGCGGATAATTGAGGAAGGTATTGCAATGCGCCTTGTACGTCTGCCGGTTTTCCTCCTGTCATGATGATTTAAAACGTCACAGGATCAATAATTCATGTCTACATAATACAGAAAATCCGTTTCGGGTCAATAAGGGGTATCCCTTTTTGACCATTAATGATTATCCTTATAAACAGGTAGGTGAAACCCTTACCTGTTATGTCACATTAATTTGATGCACGGGACGTTTCAATAAAGCCTGGATGCACGTGGGATGCGGCGCGAAATCAGCTGATCAGAAAAGCGATGAGCGCAAGGGAGAGCACCGCCCAGGTAACCGCCCTTCCGGTATACTCGTGCGTGCCCTTCAGGTAGTTCCATGCCCATGCCGCGGGAAACGTGATGGCGATCAGCGCCAGCGTTACGCCCATACACTGGAGAAAGGAAAACGAGCCGGCGGCCGCGTGTTCCAGCGACGTGCTGTTCCACAGCTGGCGGTGGATGAGCTGGAGGTGCAGCCAGTACACGATGAGCGATTCACGGCTGGCGTACATGATAGGCGGGAACAGCGACGACCGCTCCCGGCAGTAGCTGTGGCAGAGCGCGAGAATGGCGAGCACACATCCCAGGCGCGCGGTGAAGAAGAGCGGGTTCGGCCTCAAATCATCGAAGACGGGAAACACTGTGGTGCACAGCACGATCACGGCCGCCGCGGGCAGGGCGAGCGCCATGCCCGCTCTGAAGGCCTTCGAAACAACCTGCAGCTCGCGACCCTGCTCACGCGCCCGGGTGAACATCCAGGCGAAGACCACGCCAGCCGACATAAAGCCGAACCAGGGGAAGATGGGGAACAGCGAATAGTGCGCCACGTTGATATACACGGCGACGGGCACCGGCAGAAACGCGGTAAAGTCTATCCTGTACGCGGGAGCGGCGCCGGCGACGAAAAACACGCCCAGGGCGCCCACCACGATGAGGAAGGTTTTCTCGCTTCGTAGAATCAGGCGCAGCACGAACACGCACAGCAGGCAGAACGCGATGCACTGGAGCACGTCGATTCCATAGAAGTGAAGCAGCTGGTTCCTGTCGCTGTATATGAATATGTTCCTGAGTGAGAAGTAGGGGAGGTGAAGCTGATAGCCTATCATCCAGATGAGGCCGATCCGTCCAAGTTGCCGCCAGAACTCCCACCTGAAGCGCCGGAATTCGTCGATTCTGACGCGTGAGGAGAGATAAAAGGCGAAGCCGGAAATGAAGATGAACGATGGGGCCACAAGGCTGTTGATGAAGTTTAGCACATCGAAGAGATAGTGTTCCCTCAGGGAAGCGCTCATCATGGAGTTGACCACGTGGACCTCTATCATGATAAGCATGACGAGCCCCCTCATCAGGTCGATAAAAATGAGCCTTGAGTCCCTGCCCCGCTCGGCAGCCGGCGCGGCGCGCACGGCTGCATCCACCGGGACGCCGCCGTCGGTTGAGATGCGTGCAGGGGTGCTCTCGCGGTCGGGGTTACCCAAAAACCGGCTTTTCATGCGGGGAACGATAAAAAGAGGCGGGAAAAGTGCAATCAAAAAAACCGAAGCGGGCTCTGCGCCAGGTCATAGGCCAGGTAGGTGAGGGATGCGACCACGGCCGAGCAGGGAATGGTCATCACCCAGGCCCAGACGATGGTGCCGGCGACGCCCCACCTGACCGCTGTGAGCCGGCGAAGCGCGCCAATTCCCATGATCGATCCGGTAATGGTATGCGTGGTGCTGACCGGGATGCCCAGTGAAGACGAGATGAACAGCATGACCGCGGCGCCGGTTTCCGCGCAGAATCCGTCGACGGGGCGGAGCTTCGCGACTTTCTGCCCCATCGTTTTGACGATGCGCCATCCCCCGAACATGGTGCCGAGCGCGATTGCGGCCTGGCATGAAATGACAACCCAGAACGGCACGTGAAATGTCGGTCCCAGCAGCCCCGCGCTGAACAGCAGCCCCGCGATGATGCCCATCGTCTTCTGCGCGTCGTTGCCGCCATGCCCCAGGCTGTAGAGCGCGGCCGAGACAAGCTGCCCCCTGCGGAACAGGTGGTCAACCTGAAGGGGGGCGTTGCTGCGGAAGAGCCTGTAGACCACGACGCCGAACAGCAGGCCCAGCAGAAGTCCGAGTGTGGGCGAGATGACAATGAACACCGCCGTCTTGATGATGCCGTTCCACACGAGCGCGTTGGTCCCGGATTTCACCATCGCGGAGCCGATCAGGCCGCCGATCAGCGCGTGCGAAGAGCTTGTCGGAAGGCCAAGATACCATGTGAGAAGGTTCCACAGGCAGGCGCCTACGAGCGTGGCGAAGATCACACCGGGATCCATCACCGAGCTTTCCACAATGCCCTTCCCGATCGTGCCGGCGACATGAAGGCCGAAAAACAGGAACGCGATGAAATTGAAAAACGCGGCCCAGATGACCGCGTATCTCGGGGAAAGGACCCGGGTCGAGACGACGGTGGCGATGGAATTGGCCGCGTCATGAAATCCGTTCAGAAAGTCAAAAAAGAGCGCGAGGGCGATCAGAAAAATCAGAAACAGGCTCATCGATTACCCCTGCTTGACAAGAATTGATTCCACCACATTGGCAACGTCCTCGCAGACATCGAGGACGGTTTCGGCTCCCTCGTAAATCTCCTTCCACTTGAAAATCAGGACGGGATCGCCCGAGTTGTCGAAGAGCTTTCCGATCACCTGGTCGCGAAGCTGGTCGCCCTCGTTTTCAAGGCGGTTCACCTCGATGCAGTGCTCGATGATGGGCTTCATGTTCTTCGAATCGCGAAGGCCGTTCAGCATTTTTGCGAGTGACAGTACTGACTGGTGGATTATCACGGAGAATTGCTTGAGCCCCGGATCGACCCCGTTCAGCTTGTACAGTAAAATCCGCTTGGTGATCGTGTTCATCATGTCGACAACGCTGTCAACCTCGTGGGCGAGCTCGTGGATGTCTTCCCTGTCGAAAGGGGTTATGAATGTCCTGTTCAGCTTGTTGATGATCTCGTGCGTGACATTGTCGCAGTCGTGCTCAATTTGCCGCATTCTCTTGATGCCTTCTTCCGTGAATCCTGCGGTGTTGACGAGTTCACTGAAACACGCTGAGGCGGTGAGAAGCATTTCAGCGTGCTTGTCGAAGAGATCAAAGAATTTGACCTCCTTGGGTATGAGGCTGAATTTCATGGCGCACCTGCGTGTATACTATAATATCGTTGAGTATTCGATATGGCGCTTCCGGGCCGGACTTATCGCTGGTATAAAGATTCGATGCGGGGAGGGAGTCAAGAGAATTAAAAATATTTATTAAAAATTTATCCGTTCACAATGCCGGATGATGCAAACAGAAAGATTAACAGCACGCCGCTGCGTGTCAATGATTTTCACTCCCGCAGGGAAAAAATTTCATGTGTCAACGCGGGCCCGGCGTTTGGGGGCGCGTCGGTTTTTTATAACTCTATTGAATCCGTTAAAGGCAGCCGCTCACCGGTTTCGATGTTCTCGATGGAGCCTCCGGCTTCCCTGAATCGCCAGCGCAGCGGTTCGTATTTCAGGTAGCACCGGTTTTTGTCGGCCGGCTCCCCGCGCTCGTCAAATCTCACACACATGATCACCTGGATGCGGTGCAGGGTCGATATGTGTTTTTTCAGCTCGCCCATGCTGCGCGCTACCAGCACTGTCTGAAAGGCATCGCGGTTTTTTCCCTTTTTCATCTCAACGAGGACGGCCATTCTTCCGCTGTTGGCGCGCCGGAGGTCCCTGTAGGGTTTCAGCTCCGGGCTGTAAAACATATCAAGAAAGCTCATGGGTTGTCCACCTGCCGGCACATGATGAAATTTTACAGGTTGATTTTTATACGGTAATGGGAGCTTTCACGCGTTGTTTCGAGGCGGATGTTCGTAAGGAATGTCTGTTCAAGCTCGTATTCGAAATTCGCAAGCCAGCGGTTGAACGCCGTGTCGGGAACGATATCGTGGCCGATCGTCAGCATCATGAAGGCGTCAAGCTTTTCAAGGCGGTATTTTACAGGCTCGCCGCCTTCTCCGGCTGTTGTCACGTCGAAGATGTCGGCCCTGCTGTGAGACGCGTCAATAGTCACGTCCCTGCTGGCGTTCAGCGTCTTCGCCACCGCGATGATGACTTTGCGGTAATCGAGCGGGTCTCTTGAGCTCATGAATTATCCTCGCGCGTTGAATGGATCACATGTAACCCGGGATCGGTTTTTTTACCAGTAATTTTTCACATTCCATGTTTTAATCGCGGGGAGAGCTCTTGTCATCGGCAGGATGCGGAAGGGCATCATCATTGCTGTTTCGCGGAAAAGGTGATGATGGCGGAGGTGCCGGCGGCGCGGTCTATGCGGATCTCCCCGCCGATCTGCGCGGTAAGCATCGTGATGAGCGAAAGGCCGAGTGATGATGTGGTGCGGTGATCGATGTGGGAAGGAATGCCGACGCCGTTGTCGCTCACCGAGAGCAGTACTTTTTCGCCGTCGGAAAGGCGCAGCGCAAGCCTGATTACGGGTTTTCCTTCCCAGTGGGGAGGAAACGCGTACTTGAAGGTGTTGGTCAGGAGTTCGTTGATGATGAGCCCGCATGGAATGGCCTGGTCGATGGTGAGCAACACGGGGTCCGTTTCAATTATGAATTCAGGGTGCGCGCTTCCCGTGTAGTAGTTGCGGAAAAGCTCTTTCGAGATGGTGCCTATGTAGGAAGCGAAATCGATGAGCGAGATTTCCTTCGACTGGTAGAGCTTTTCGTGAATCAGGGACATCGACCTTATACGGCTCTTGATTTCATTGAACTGCTGGAGTATGCCCTCGTCCTGAACGCCGCGGGTCTGGAGGTTGAGCAGGCTCGAAATGATCTGAAAGTTGTTTTTCACCCGGTGGTGGATCTCCCTGAGCAGCACCTCCTTTTCCTTGAGCGATTTTTTCAGCGCGTCTTCCGCCGTCCGCCGCCCGGTGACGTTGCGCAGGCTCCCCTCAACCCCCACGGGCCGACCCTCATCATTGAAAAGAAGGTGGGCGTTGGCGGATGTGTAAATCAGCGTTCCGTCCTTGCCCCGGAGGCGAAGATCGTAATCGAACACTTCGCCTTTTTGTATGATCTCATTGAGGAGGATGTTCCGGTCCTCCTTCTTCTCGTACACCATGTGAACCGGCCTGCCGATCAGCTCTTCCCTGGTGTAGCCCGATTCCCGGAAAATCGAAGGGCTGATCTCCGTTATAATGCCCTCAAGGTCGGTCCTGTAAAACACGTCCTGCACGTTGTTGAAAATGCTGCGGTATTTCTCCTCGCTTTCCTTGAGCGCCTGTTCCGTCTGTTTCCTGCGCGTGATGTCGCTGGCAGCGCCCAGCACGGCGTATTTGCCGTTATATTCAATTACTGTCGGGTTGAATTCGAAATGTTTTACACTGCCGTCCTTGATGATAATACGCGCCTCGTATGAGGAAGGTATGTCATCACCTCGCGCCCTACGTCTGGCTATGTCTATCACCCTTTCGCGGTCGCCGGGGTGGACGAGATCCATGAAGGTCTTCTGCATAATTTCATCAAGCGAATAGCCCGATAGCTCACAGAACCGCGTATTTCCGTAAACAAAGGTATCGTCCTGGTAGATGTAAATGGCGTCGTGGGTGTTTTCGACGATGGCGCGGTATTTCTCCTCGCTTTCGCGAAGCGCGATCTCCATTTTTCTGCGCGGGGTGATGTCGGTGTGGGCTCCGGAGAACTTAACGGGGTTTCCTTCGCTGTCGCGCTCAACAATTCTTCCCCTGTCCAGAATCCAGAGCCATTCACCGGACCTGTCTTTCATCCGGTATTCCGCTTCATATGAGGCAGTGAGTCCTTCCATGTGGTTGCGCACCTTCCGCACGACGGCGGGCAGGTCGTCGGGGTGAACGTGGCGCGTCCACTCGTCGAATGTGCAGGGTATCTCGTCTTTTTCATATCCCAGCATCCTCACATATCGGTCGGTGATGATCACCGTGTCCGTGGGGATGTGCCATTCATAATAACCGTCCTCCGTTGAGTCGAGAATGTTGCGCAGCCGCAGCTCGCTTTCGCGGAGGCGCTCTTCCATCGCAAAGCGCTGCAGGGAGGTGTCGATAGTGGTGAACAGATGGGGGGGATCGACAGGCTTGAGCACGTATCCGTACGGCTCGGAATCCCGGGCCCTCGTGACGGTGCCGGTATCGGCGTTGCCCGTCAGGTAGACGACGGGGATGTTGTATCGGTTTTTAATGATGGTTGCGGCCTCGATGCCGTCCATCGCGCCCGCAAGCATGATGTCCATGAGCACGATTGTCGGTGATGTCTCTCCCGCTTTTTCCACCGCCGCTTCCCCGGTGGATACGAGGGCCGCCACTTCGTAGCCCATTTTCAACAGTGTTTTCTGAATGTCCAGCGCGATGATGGGCTCATCTTCCACAATCAGGATGCGGACATTGTCCATTTTTCCCTGTGCCGTCATGGTTTGCTGCTCATGATTGCGATAATTTTGCCTTACTCTGTAAAAGAGCTGAATGAGTATGGATTATTGTCCATCATTTTTCCAGCTTTTATTTAGCACGGACAGTTTTTGTCATGATTCCGGCGGGGAGTGCGGGGAACGCCGTATTCGTGCCTGAACAGGTCATTACCATGTGACTTTCGGGTTATGCAACTGGCGGGTCAATAAAAAAAGCGCGTATCCGGCCGTTTTTCGCGGACAGGATACGCGCATGTAAACAATCATGAAAATGCGTTTAATAACCCCGGTCCTTCAGGTCGGCGACAAGGCTGACGAAGAATTCCGGAGCGTCGTAACCGGGAGTCGGCAGGGAAAGAAGCCCCACCGCTGCCAGGTGATTGACCCCTCCGGCCCACCAGGAACCCTCGATTTCACCCCGGTAGTTGCCCCATTTCGCGGAGCTGATGGATACAAGACCGTCGTTGTCTCCTTCAAACGGAAGCATGGCGAGCCAGGTAATGCCGAGCATCCCTGCGCCGGTAATGTTTTTAATTTTGTACGCGTAGCTCTGATAATATACCCCCGACGCGTTCGGAGTGTTTGGATTGAACACGTTGATCATGTTTGAGCGCACAAGATCATAACCGTTGGCCACCGTGTTGCCATTGACGTCTCCCATGACGAACGACATGACGAGGTCGATCAGGTCGCCGACAAGCGGCTCCATCACGTTTGGAATAACGCCCATGATCATATCGGCGATAACGCTGCCGCGGTGCGGCCCGGCTATGCTGGTGTGGCTGGCTACTTTCGACGCCATGCCGAGATTGGAAATGGCATAGCGGGAATACAGCGTGCCGTGCGAGTGCCCGATGAGGTTGACTTTCGCCTTGCCCGTGATGGCCAGAATCTGAAGAACCTGGGCTCTCCACTGCGCGGCCTTGCTGGCCGTGGAATCCATCGCGTTGACGCTGGTGATGTACACATCAGCCCCGTTGTCTTCAAGCTCGTCCGGAATGCTTCCCCAGTAGTCGATTATGCCCAGAATTTCAGCCTGGGCGCCCATGCCGTGAGAAAGGACGACAGGATATCGCGTTGCACAGGCGGATGAATCTCCCCCCGCGTACACAACCGCCGGTGCCGCGAATACCGCGATCAACAAGAGTAACAGGAATCTTTTAATCATTCAATATCCCTCCATTTGTAACGCTGGGAACTGATAATAGGGGAAGAGTCGTTTTATGTCAATTAAAAAACGTCCAGTTGGTCTTTTTTTTGGGCTTGCCGGTGATGTGGGAAACGCCGTACTGAAAAGGAGAAGGGGGGAAATTAAGAGGAGGGGCATAAAAATGATTGCGCTGTGACATGAGGGGTGGGTACACTTCGACGATTATGGCACGCCGACGCAGCATCACCATTTTGCCCCAGCCGGATGACACCACCTGCGGCCCCACCTGTCTTCACGCGGTCTACAGCTATTACGGGGACAGTATTCCGCTGGATGACGTTATACGCCAGGTGCGGGTCCTCGATGACGGGGGCACTCTGGCGGTCTTCCTGGGCTGCCACGCGCTGAAACGCGGGTACGCGGCGGAAATCAACACCTGCAATCTCCACATTTTCGACCCGACGTGGTTTTCAACCCAGAACGTGAACCTTCCGGAAAAGCTCTTGCAGCAGGCGGCCTGCAAGAACAACCGGAAGCTTGCGCTCGCGACGCAGGGATACCTTGAGTTCCTTGAGCTCGGGGGAAAGATCAGATTTTTCGACTTTTCCGTGTCGCTGATTAAAAAGTACCTCTATATGGGAATCCCCATCCTTACGGGATTGAGCGCCACCTACCTCTATCGCTCCCCCAGGGAAATCGCAACAACCAACGAATATGATGACGTCCGGGGCGAAGCGTCGGGCCACTTCGTCGTGCTCACCAGGTACGACAAGCGACGCAAGAGGGTGCTTGTCGCCGATCCCTACAGGATGAATCCTATTTCAGCCGACCAGTATTACCACGTGCCGGTCAACAGGCTGATACACTCGATATTGCTCGGCATCGTTACGTACGATTCCAACATGCTCATCATAACGTCCGGTGAACGCAGGAATACGGAAAAAAAATGGCAAATTTTATCGTCGTAAACAACCTGAAAAAATGGCAGCTCAACATTCCGGGCGTGGAGATTGTCTCGGCCCGCGATTACCTGACGGGCAGCCGGTTCTCCGAGGTCAGGGGCGCCAAGATATTCAACCTGTGCCGGTATTACCGCTACCAGACAAACGGTTACTACGTATCGCTGCTGGCCGCGGCGCGGGGACACAGGGCGTTTCCAAGCATCAACACCATACTTGACATGAAATCGGTCTCGGTGGTGCGGGTCCTCACAGAGGACCTTGACAGGCTCATCCAGCAGAGCCTTTCGGCCATACAGTCGGACCGGTTTGTGCTTTCCATTTACTTCGGGAAAAACATGTCAAAGCGCTATGATACGCTCAGCCAGCGGATTTTCCGCCAGTTCCAGGCGCCGTTTCTGCGGGTTTTTTTCTGGCGCAAGGGAGCGAAGTGGAAGGTGCGCAATATTCAGCTTATATCCCTCAACGATGTGCCGGACGAGCATCTCCCGTACGTGGTGGAGTTCGCCAAGCAGTACTTCTCCCGCTCGCATTTCCAGACCCGCAAGCGCCGGCACGCGCCCTATGACATGGCCATCCTCCTTGACGAGCATGAGATCGAGCCCCCGTCCGACCGTCGCGCCATCGAGAGCTTTATCAGGGCGGGGGAGAAGACCGGTTTCAGCGTCGAGATCATCTCGAAGGACGATTACGACAGCATCCCCGAATTCAACGCCCTGTTCATCCGCGAAACCACCAACATCAACCACCACACGTTCCGCTTCGCCCAGCGCGCCGAGGCGGAGGGCCTGGTGGTGATTGACGACCCCGGCTCGATCCTGAAGTGCGCCAACAAGGTGTACCTGGCCGAGCTGCTCAACCACTACCGCATCCCCACGCCGCAGACGGTGGTCATCAGCAAGGAAAATGTTGAGGACGTGCTCAGCCGGCTGTACTTCCCGGTGATCCTCAAACAGCCGGACAGCTCGTATTCGCAGGGAGTGCTCAAGGTTGAAAGCGTGGAGAGTTATCTCAAAACCGCGGAGATGCTGCTCGACAAATCCGACCTCATCATCGCGCAGGAGTTCATGCCCACCGAGTTCGACTGGCGCATCGGCGTGCTCAACCGCGAGCCCATTTACGCGTGCAAGTACTACATGGCGCGCAATCACTGGCAGGTGGTCAACTGGAAGGAGAAGGGCAAGAAGCGATACGGGAATTGGGAAACGTTCCGCATAGAGGACGTGCCGAAGACTATCGTGCGCACGGCGGTCCGGGCCGCGAACCTGATCGGCGACGGCCTGTACGGAGTGGACCTCAAGACGATCGGCAACCGCTGCTACGTGATAGAGGTCAACGACAATCCAAACGTTGACACCAACATCGAGGACAAGGTGCTCAAGGATGAGCTGTACCTGCGCATCATGCAGGAGTTTTTTGACAGAATACAGAAGAAAAGCCAGTGGAAGAAAAGCAAGTGACATCGCCGGCGCTCGGGCTGTTCCAGGGGTACGGGTTCGAGCTTGAGTACATGATCGTTGACCGGGGCACGCTCGCGGTCAGGCCGTTCGCCGACAGGGTTCTGCGCGACAGCGCCGGGCGGGTGACCGACGAGCTTGAGCGGGGCAGGATTGCATGGTCCAACGAGCTGGTGATGCACGTGATTGAGCTCAAAACCAATGGCCCGGTGCCCGGCTTTGACCGCCTCGGCGAAACGTTTTCCGACAGCGTGCGGCAGTTAAACCGGATGCTTGAATCGCACAACGCGATGCTCATGCCCACCGGCATGCACCCCTTCATGGATCCCGTGCGGGAGACGGAGCTCTGGCCGTACGAGGGGCGGGAGATTTACCGGGCCTATGACCGCATCTTCAACTGCCGCCGCCACGGCTGGGCCAATCTCCAGAGCATACACCTCAACCTTCCCTTCGCCGACGACGCTGAATTCGCCCGCCTGCATGCCGCGGTGCGCATGGTGCTGCCGATTATCCCCGCGCTCGCCGCGAGCACGCCGCTGGTGGAGGGGCGCTTGAGCGGTTTCGCCGATACGCGGCTTGAGGCGTACCGGGCCAACCAGGCGATGGTGCCTTCGATATCGGGGCTTGTGGTGCCCGAGGCGCTGTTCTCGCGCGCTGCGTACGAGGAAGGCATCCTCGCGAAAATCAGCCGCGATATCGCCCCACGCGATCCGGAAGGCGTGTTCAGGAGCGAGTGGCTCAACTCGCGTGGCGCAATCGCCCGGTTCGACCGCAACACCATTGAGATCCGTCTCATCGACATCCAGGAATGCCCGGCGATGGACATTGCGGTGAGCGCCGCCGTGATCTGCGCGGTGCGCGCGCTGGCGGAAGAGAGATTTGCTCCGGCATGCGAGCAGATGGAGCGGGATACGGATTCGCTGGCGGCGATACTGGCGGGCGTCATCAGGGAGGGAGAGCGTTTTCTGATACGCGATCAGGGATATCTTGACATGTTCGACGCCGGAATCCGTGAGATGACCGCCGGCGAACTCATCCGCCTGCTCGTCAGCCGCCTCGCCGGCTTTTATGGAGAGATGGCGGCGCACCTTCCTGCGCTTGAGCTCATTGGAGCACGCGGAACGCTTTCATCGAGGATTGTGCGCTCGCTGGACGGGGACGTTTCCTGCGAATCCATCGATCGCGTCTACCGATCGCTCGCGCGCTGCCTGAATGACAACACGGCATTCCTGCCATGAAATTCCCGCTTGTACTCACCTGTGAGCACGCGGGCAATAAAATCCCGGCGGAATGGCGGCATCATTTCTCGGGAATGCGCCGGTTGCTCGCGGGCCACAACGGTTACGACATCGGCGCCCTCGCGCTCGCCCGCTTTTTCGCGCGCCGTTTCAACTGCGACCTGTACTTCACGGAGTATTCACGGCTGCTTGTGGACTGCAACCGGTCGGCTCATAATCCGGCGGTCTTTTCGCGCGCTACCGGTGCGCTTCCGCCCGGGAAGAAGGAGGAGCTGCTGGAGCGTTACTATCTTCCCTACCGGGCGGGCGTCGAGCGCGAGGTGGAGCGCCTTGTGTCGCAGCGCGGCTCGGCGCTGCATGTGTCCATCCACAGCTTTACGCCGGAGCTGGGCGGAAAGACACGCAACGCCGACGCTGCGTTCCTGTACGATCCCTCGCGTGAAGGCGAAAAGCGGTTGTGTGTCCTGTGGCGTGACGCGCTTCGGGAGCTCGCATCGGGATTGCAAGTGCGGTTCAATTATCCCTACCGGGGCTCCAGCGACGGCTTTACCACGCACCTGCGCCGGAGCTACGGCCAGCGTGAATACCTGGGGATCGAGCTTGAAGTGAACCAGCGCCATCTTGCAGGGAAGGGCTTTTCGTGGAAGCGGTTGGCGGACGCCGTGGCGGACTCGCTTGCCGCGGCGATGGAGAAGTATTACCCGGCCTGAGGCTCGCGCTCCAGTATCTCCATCGTCAAACTCATGTAGTCCTTCGCGGCGATGCCGCCGGGGCTGTATTCGAAGATGGTCTTGCCCCAGCTGGGGGATTCCTGCAGCGACACGTTTTCGCGGATGAGCGTTTTGAAGAGCTTGCCCGGAAGGCGCTTTTCAGTCTCCTCGATCACCTCGCGGTTGATGGCCTTCTTGGAGTTGTACATGGTGCCGATGATGCCGCACACATCGATATCGCGGTTGAGGCGCTTTTTCACCATGTCGAGCGCCTCGAACAGGTTGTACATGCCGTGAAACGGAAGAAACTGCACCTGCAGCGGGATGATCACCTCGCGTGAAAAGGTAAGCGCGTTCAGGGTGAGTACGCCAAGCGACGGCGGGCAGTCCAGGAGCACAAAATCGAACCCCTCAAGGCCCTCCAGCGCTTCCCGGAGCAGAAACTCCTTGGCCGGCACGGGCAAAAACTCGATCCCCCGCAGGTTGGGATTGGACGGCAGCACGAAGATGCCGTTGCGGTCCACGATGGTTTCCCTGAACGACACCTCGCCGCTCATGATGTCGTACACCGAGTATTTCACCTTGTTGGGATCGATGCCCAGGTGGTAGGTGGACTGCGCCTGGTGGTCGATGTCTATCACCAGCACTTTCTTGCCGATGATCTGGAGGGCTGCGGCGATGTTGACGGTGCTCGTGGTTTTGCCCACTCCTCCCTTGTTGTTGGAGATAGCGATTGTTCTCATTGGCCTGCCGGGGGATACGCGCTGGGGCGTTCTCTGATTTTTTAATACGTGATACAGGATTCATCGGCTTTTAGCAAGCAGAAAAAAAGTGGTGAAAAGCATTTAAAAATTTGAATGAATGGGAAAGGGGGAACACGCGTATAAAAAAATACGGCATTTTTCAGGAAAAATCATGCTGTTCACCACAAACTGCTATACTTGCTTGACACCGTGTTATTGTTTCCTGAATGGTGCGTTGATTTTCGGGAGGTGCCTATGGGATTGTTTAAAAAAGTGCTGATCGCGAACCGGGGAGAGATCGCCATACGGGTGATCCGCGCCTGCCATGAGCTTGGTATCCGCACGGTCGCGATTTATTCGAAAGAGGACAAGTACGCCCTGTTTCGCACCAAGTCCGACGAGTCATACCTTGTGGGCGGCGGGAAAGGACCCATCAGCGCATATCTGGGGATTGACGAAATCATCGGACTTGCGAGAAAAAAGGGCGTTGATGCGATCCACCCCGGCTACGGATTTCTCTCGGAGAACCCCTCCTTCGCCGCAAGGTGCGCCGAGGCCGGGATCGAGTTCATCGGGCCGTCGCCGGAAATGATTGAAAAGCTGGGTGACAAGATCGAATCCAGGATTGTCGCCCACAGCGTCGGCGTGCCCACCATTCCGGGCGTCGACCGCCCCATCCAGAGCGACGATGAGGCGGTCGAATTCGCCGCGATGTGCGGGTATCCCGTGATGCTCAAGGCTTCCGCGGGCGGAGGCGGCCGGGGAATGCGGATTGTGCGCGACCAGGCTGCCCTCTTGGAGAGCCTCGCGGCCGCGCGAAGCGAGGCGGGCAAGGCGTTCGGGAACGACGCCATCTTCATGGAAAAATACCTGGAGGATCCCAAGCACATAGAAGTGCAGGTGCTGGGGGACAGCCACGGCAATATTGTGCACCTTTTCGAGCGGGACTGCTCGATCCAGCGCCGGCACCAGAAAGTGATCGAGTTCGCTCCCGCGCTGACCATTTCCGAGGCGCAGCGACGTGCCATCTGCGAAGACGCGCTGAAAATTGCGCGGGCGGTTTCCTATAAAAGCGCCGGCACCGTGGAGTTTCTTGTGGGCGCGGACGGAAGGCACTACTTTATCGAGATGAACCCGCGCATACAGGTGGAGCACACCGTCACCGAGGTGATCACCGGCATTGATATCGTGCAGAGCCAGATTCTCATCGCCCGGGGATACGCGCTTGACTCCAGGGAGATCGGCATTCCCTCGCAGGACGCTGTTTCGGCGAGAGGTTACGCGGTGCAGTGCCGCATCACCACGGAGGACCCCGCCAACGGGTTCGCCCCCGACACGGGCAGGATCAACGTGTACCGCACCGGATCGGGATTCGGCATCAGGCTTGACGGAGGAAACGGCTATACGGGATCGGTCATCAATCCGTACTATGACAGCCTTCTTGTGAAGATCACCGCGAGCTCGCGCACCTTTGAGGACGCGGTGAACAAGGCGAAGCGCTCCATCAGGGAGCTGGTGATCGGCGGGGTGAAAACCAACGAGGGTTTCATTCTCAACGTGCTGTCCCACCCCGCGTTCCTGAAGGGAGAATGCGGTACGGGGTTTATCGAAAAAAATCCCGATCTCTTTTTTATCACCCCCCGCGAGGATAGCGAGGCCAGGCTCCTTCGCTTTTTCGGGGAGAAGGCGGTCAACCGGACCAAGGGAATAACCCGGGAATACGACGTGCCGAGAGTGCCGAAAACGCCCGAGTCCCCGCCGAAGCGCGGCACCAGGCAGATACTCGACGAGGGAGGCCCCGATGCGCTGGTCAGGTGGATACGGGAGCGGAAAAAACTGCTTCTCACCGACACCTCGTTTCGCGACGCCCACCAGTCGCTGATCGCCACCAGGCTTCGCACCTTCGACATGGCGCGGATCGCCGGCCCGGTTGCGCATCTCGCCTCCGACCTCTTCTCGCTGGAGATGTGGGGCGGCGCCACCTTCGACGTCGCCTACCGTTTCCTCAAGGAGGATCCCTGGGAGCGGCTTGCATTGCTGCGAAAAAAAATCCCCAACATCATGTTCCAGATGCTCATCCGGGGCGCAAACGCGGTCGGGTACACAAATTACCCGGACAACGTGGTCAGGGAATTCATCCGGCTCTCGGCCGAAAGCGGCATCGACGTGTTCCGGATTTTCGATTCGCTCAACTGGCTCAAGGGCATGGAGGTGGCGATAGACGAGGCAATCAGAACGGGAAAGGTCGCCGAGGCGTGCGTCTGCTATACGGGAGACATCCTGGATAAAAGCCGGAACAAGTACACGCTTGAGTACTATGTGAAGACCGCGAAGGAGATCGAGAGGATGGGAGCGCACATTCTCGGCATCAAGGACATGTCCGGCCTCCTCAAGCCCTACGCCACCGAGATGCTCATAAAGGCGCTCAAACAGGAGATATCGATACCCATACACCTGCATACGCACGACACCAGCGGCAACGGGGTCGCGTCGGTGCTTCTTGCGGCGGAGGCGGGCGTCGACATCGCGGACGCGTGCTTCAACAACATGGCGGGACTCACCAGCCAGCCCTCGCTCAACTCCATCGTCGCCGCGCTGCAGAACACGGAGCGCGACACGGGCTTCGACCTGGACGGCATCCAGGAGATTGCCGATTACTGGAACGACGTGAGGCCTTTTTACAGCCAGTTCGAGTCGGACCTCAAGTCGGTATCGGCCGAGGTGTACAAGTACGAGATTCCCGGCGGGCAGTACTCCAACCTCAAGTCGCAGGTGGACAGCTTCGGCATCGGCCACCGCTTCAGGGACGTCAAGGAGATGTACAAGACCGTGAACTTCATGATGGGTGACATCGTGAAGGTGACGCCCTCTTCGAAGATGGTGGGCGATCTGGCGATCTTCATGGTGAAGAACGATCTCACTCCCGACAACATCGTCGAGAAGGGGCAAAGCCTGGCCTTCCCGGATTCAGTCGTGTCCTACTTCGAGGGGATGATGGGGCAGCCCGTGGGAGGATTTTCCACCGGGCTCCAGGAAATTGTGCTGAAAGGGCGAAAGCCCATCACGTGCAGGCCCGGCGAGCTGCTTGTGCCGGTGGATTTCGGGAAACTCGCGTCCGAGATTCTGGAGAAAACGGGCCACAGCGCCTCGCGGCGCGATGTTGCGGCGTATTCCCTGTACCCGAAAGTCTTTGAGGAATACCGCGCATTCGTGAAGGAGTACGGCGATCTGAGCGGTATGGAAAGCCCGCTCTTTTTCGAGGGATTGAAGACGGGAGTGCCGAGCGAGATCGAGCTTGAGGACGGCAAGGTGTTCATCATCCAGCTCCTCGAGATAGGCAAGGTTGACGGCGAAGGGCGGCGCACGGTCGTCTTCGAGGTCAACGGAAACCGCCGCGAGATGAGCTTCTTCGACAAAACCTACCGGCTTGAGAAAACGGTAGTGGTTACTCCTATGGCGGATCCCGGCGTCCCCGGGGAGATCGGCGCGACAATCCCCGGCATCGTATCAAGGGTGCTCGTCCGGAAGGGGGATGCAGTGAAGAAGGGCCAGAGTCTTCTCGTCATCGAGGCGATGAAAATGGAGACCGGCGTCGTAAGCCCCGTGGACGGTGCGGTGTCCGACATCGCCGTGAAGGAAGGGCAGAAGGTCGGTTCGGGAGAGCTCCTGATGAAAATTCAGAAAGGCTGAAAAATACATACATGAATGATGATGACGCCGCGGATGCGCACGGGCAATCCGCGGCGTTGTTTGTTTTCGGGCGTTGCCCGCGGTGCTCCCGCCCATCGCTTTCCTGGTCATATATTGATATTGTATACATATAATTTATATTTGACAATATGTGTCGTCCTGTCCTGTGGTGTATCCGAGGAGAACTATCGTGTCACATACATAATCATCCTGCGAGACGTATCACATACAATTTCGGCGAGGTATTATTATGGCTTATCACTCAACGTATGATGCGCGCAAAGATCCGGCGAAGCAGTACCGGGACAAGCTGTGCACCGCGGACGAGGCGGTCAAGTGCGTCAAGTCGGGGGACTGGATCACGTACGCCTTTTTCAACGGCAAGCCCGTTGCGTGCGATACGGCACTGGCGAAGCGAAAAGGCGAGCTCAAGGACGTGCATGTCTACGGGGCGGTGACGATCCCGCCCATCCCGGAAATCCTGACGAAGGACCCGGACGGTGAAACCTTCCTCTTCGGGGATTTTCACTTTTCGCTGCTCACCCGCATCATGAAGATGCAGTACCCTGACCGGGTATTCTACTGCCCTCTGCACTTCGGGGAAACCGACTGGGAGTGCGAGCATCTTCACGGGCCGCTCCATGATTACGATCCCCACAAGACGGGCATCCGCCTTCAGGATGTGCACATCATGCGCGTGGCGCCCATGGACGAGAACGGATTTTTCAATTTCGCCATCAACAACGCATGCATGTACAGCTGGTGCAAGGCGCACAAGGTGATTGTTGAAGTCAACAAAAACATGCCGGTGGGGCTTGGCGGGGCAAGGGAGTCCATTCACGTGTCGCAGGTGGACTACATCGTCGAGGGGGACCACGAGCCGCTGTTCGAGCTCCCCAACATCGAAGCGACCGATGTCGAGAAAAAGATCGCCCAGCACGTGTTCAAGTATCTCACGGACGGGTGCTGCATCCAGCTTGGGATCGGCGGCATGCCCAACACCCTGGGGCATATGATCGCGGAAAGCGACCTCAAGGACCTGGGCGGCCACACCGAGATGCTCGTCGACGCCTTTATGGAAATGGACCTTTCGGGAAGGATGACCAACAGGCTCAAGGACATCGACCGCTGGAAGACGGTGTACACGTTCGCGCTGGGGAGCCGCAAGCTCTACGACTGGATCCACAACAATCCCTCGGTTGCGTCGTACAACGTGGGATACGTCAACCACTACGACACCATCAAGGCGATCGACAACTTTGTGTCCATCAACTCGGCCATTGAGGTTGACCTGATGGGGCAGGTGAACGCGGAGAGCAACGGATTCCAGCAGATTTCCGGCAACGGCGGGATGCTCGATTTCGTGATCGGCTCGTTCTGGTCGAAGGGCGGCAAGAGCTTCATCTGCATTCCTTCGACGTACACGCTCCCCGACGGGAAAACCATCTCCCGCGTGGTGCCGTTCCTCAAGCCGGGCACCGCGGTGACCGTGCCCAGGCAGACGGTGCAGTTTGTGGCCACAGAGTACGGCTGCGTCAACCTGAAGCTCTGCCCGCTGTGGATGCGCGCCGAAAAGCTCATCTCCATCGCACATCCGGATTTCAGGGACGAGCTCATCAAGGCCGCGGAAGAGCAGAAGATATGGAGGCGCTCCAACAAGATCTGACTCCCGCCGCATCATCGGACCGCGCCGCGCGGCGCGGTCCGCCTCACCGCCAATCAGCTATTGCCGCCTCAGTGAAACATCTCTCCGCGCGCGCCGTGCAAGCCGCTTATCTGTGAGGGTGTTCAAACCTGTCTATGCCCGCGAGTTTGCCCCGCCTGTCGTAGCGGAACGTGACCGTGTCGTATCGCGAATGCTTCATGTTCATGAACACCGTTTCTTCAGCCAGTGTCCCGCGGACGATTTTTCCGTCTTCTGAAAACAGGATTCGAGATTCGAGCTTCACCGTGAAGCCACCCGCGTCCAGGTCCTGCGCCGCGGCCAGAACGCACTCCTCGACGCCGCCATTCTCATGGAAGGCGATCTGGTGATACTCGCCGCCCGAGCAGCGGATTGAGCGGCCGCCCGCCCTGATGGCGCTGTCGCCCTGCAAATGTCCCCACTCGATGGCGCCGCTTTCGTTAAAGCCGATCCGTTGAAACATGGTCAGGATGTTTGCGCCAATACGAACCGTGGATTTCCCCGACAGGAAGGCTTCCCTGATTTTTCCCGACTCGTAGAACGCAATGTCATGTATTTCCTCATCGCCCATGCGGAAGCGGAAGCGGCGGCCGCCGACTGCAAGGTCGTGGTCGCGGGCGAGGTACGCCTTCGACACTTTTCCCGACTCGAAGAAGTCGATCCGTGAGCCTTTGCGGAATACAAAATTTCCGCCGCAGGCGCCCCAGGGGGTGTCCTTGGAAAGATGTCCGATCGCGATCCTTCCTGATGGGTAGAATTCGACCTCCGTGTCTTTCGCAAACACGAACCTTGTGCCGTGCATGTTCGCGGACGTGTCGCGTGCAAGCGCGCCCCGCTGGATGATCCCCTCGTAGCTCCCGCTGTAATGGAGGACGGTCCCACTGCGGAATTGAAACGCCTTCCCGCCGACCGTGACAGTGGAGGCCGATGCCCACAGCGGGTATGTCAGCATGAGCGTTATGAAAAGCAACCGGATTACCGGCTTCATCTGTGCTCCGTGGTTTTAATGATGACGGACATCCTCAGTATCGCTTATGGGGCGTCTCTTCGCAAGAGTTTTTCCATGTAAAAAAATTGATGGCGTATCGAATGGAAAACCGGGAGCCGGATAAAAAACCGTGAAAAAAGTAGACGACCGGAAAGACTTTATATATTTTTCCCCGCAATGTCGCCGAGACCCGCCGCATAAGGCGGGTGCGGGGGAACCGTTTCACAGGGGCGTATTCCTTTGAGGATAGGGTACTTCCAGTCCCGAGCCCGTCAGCTAACCTCGTAGGCGTGTGGAAGGGCGTTGGTGAATGAAAGTCCGCCATGCCGGCGGATTTTTTTTGCCTTGTGCCCGGAATATACCGGTTCACGGGGTATTGTTATGAGCATTTCCGCGTTGTTAGCGCGGGCGAAGTCCCTGTTTATGGGGAGCGCCCGCGACATTTCCGATCCTTCCCTGTTTCACAGACTTTCCCTCATCGCCTTTTTCGCCTGGGTCGGCCTGGGCGCGGACGGCATAACGTCGTCCTGCTACGGGCCGGAGGAGGCGTTCCTTGCGCTGGGGGCCCACACGTCGCTTGTCGTCTTCGTGGCCCTTGCGGCCATCGCCACCATTTTCATCATCAGCGCGAGTTACCACCAGATCATCGAGCTTTTCCCGGCCGGCGGCGGAGGGTATCTCGTGGCGAGCAAACTCCTCTCGCCGCGGATGGGCATGCTGTCAGGGTCGGCGCTTCTCATAGACTACCTGCTCACCATCACGCTCTCGGTGGCGAGCGGGGCGGACGCGCTTTTCAGCTTCCTCCCGGCCCACTGGCACGGCTGCCGGCTCGCGGTCGCGGTGCTCGGCGTGCTTCTTCTTATCTGGATGAACCTCCGCGGCGTGAAGGAATCCGTAGTGCCCCTCGTTCCCATTTTTTTGGTGTTCATCCTCACCCATGCCTTCGCGATAGTCTACGCGATCGCCTCGCACTCGTCGTCGATTCCCGCAATGGCGGGCGGGGTGGCGTCGGGCATCAAAATCGCCGGGCGCGAGCTGGGCTTCGCCGGGGCGTTCCTTCTGGTGATGCGCGCGTACAGTATGGGCGCGGGGACGTTCACCGGCATCGAGGCCGTGAGCAACGGCATTCCCCTTCTGCGGGAGCCGAGGGTGCGCACCGCGCGGCGCACCATGAACTACATGGCGCTGTCGCTCTCCGTGATGGTGGGGGGGCTCATGATCGCGTACCTCCTTTACGGCGTGCGCCATGTCCCGGGGAAAACGCTCAACGCGGCGCTCCTTGAAACGATCGCGTGCGGATGGGGGGCGGGCGGCCGCGCGTTTGTGCTGGCGACGCTCGTCTCCGAGGCGGCGCTCCTTTTCGTGGCGGCGCAGACGGGGTTCCTTGACGGGCCCAGGGTGCTCGCGAACATGGCGCTCGACCGCTGGATGCCGGCGCGTTTCGCGTCGCTCAACGACAGGCTGGTGACGCAAAACGGAATCCTCATCATGGGAGTCGCCTCGATTGTCCTCATGCTGTATTCACGGGGGTCGGTGAGGTTTTTGGTGGTGCTTTACAGCATTAACGTGTTCATCACGTTTTCGCTCTCTCAGCTCGGCATGGTGCGCCACTGGTGGAAGGAGAGGCGCGCCGGGGTGAAGTGGCGGGGGAAGCTGCTCGTAAACGGCGTCGGCCTTGTGCTCACCGTATTCATCCTCGTTTCCGTGGCCGTCGTCAAGTTCCACGAGGGAGGGTGGCTTACCATCTTCATAACCGGCTCCCTCGCGCTGGCCGCTACCGGCATCAGGCGGCATTACGCGAAGACGGGCAAGCTCCTCGGCAGGCTGAACGATCTCGTAAAGATCGCCGAAGAGGACGGGAAGAGCCGCAACGCGGCGCGGGGGAAAAGAAGGAAAACCGGCGCCAAGATCGAGCAGCCCGACTTTTCCGCGAAGACGGCGGTGCTGTTAGTCAACGGTTACAGCGGCACGGGCCTTCACACGCTGTTCAACATCATCCGGTATTTCGGCGGGGTGTTCCAGAATTTCGTATTCGTGCAGATAGGCTTGGTCGATTCGGGAGTGTTCAAGGGATCGGAGGAGCTCGATGCGCTGCGAGTTCATGTCCGCAGCGAGGCCGAAAAATACGTGGAGTACATGCGCTCCCACGGCTGCTACGCCGAGGCCGTCACCTCGGTGGCGGTGGACGTGGTGGAGGAGTCCGTGGCGGTTTCCTCCCGCATCGTCGAAAGGTTTCCGCAATCGGTTTTTTTCGCGGGACAGATCGTTTTCCCGAAGGACAGCTTCATCACGCGCTGGCTCCATAACTACTCGGCGTTTGCGATCCAGCGGCGTTTTTACACCAAGGGGATTCCGATCGTGATATTGCCCGTGCGGGTGTGATCCGGACGGACGCTCATCCCCGCCACACGAGATGGCGTACTCCCTCCACGGTGAGAAGGAAGGCGAACGCGAACAGCGCCGCTCCCAGAACCCGCATGGCGTACGCGTACGCCTTCCCGGAGAAAAATCCCATGCCGCGCGAGCGCGACGCGGCCGCCGCCACGATGACCTTGGAGCCCACCAGGCACGCGTAAAATGCGCCGATAAAGCACAGCGCGTACAGTGCGCCCTGTCGCCACCCGGCCGCGAGCCGCGGTCCCCCGACGGTAAACCAGAAGAGGTAGGGATGGGGGCTCAGCAGGTTGACCAGGGAGGCATTCATGAGCGATCGGGTGTTGCCATCGCCGGCGGCATCGGAAGGTGTTTCACTCTTCACACAATCGATTGCCAGGTACACGAGGAAGGCGCTTCCGGCGAGCGATATGGCGCCCAGTGCATGGCGGGATTCCGACAGGGCCCCGGAGACAAGCACCGACAGCAGGACAATCGGCGCGTCGGTGACGAGCGGTGCGCAGGCGGCGGCGATCCCCGCGCGAAAGCCGTACCGCAGCGAGTGGGAGATCACGAGCGCCAGGAGCGGGCCAGGTGAAAATCCCGCCGAAAGTCCCAGCGTGAGGCCGGCAAGCAGAAGTGCGGTCATAGCCTTCAGTTGCTCTGCGCCAGGGCGAGCCTCACGCCCAGGCCTATGAATATCAACGCGGATATCCAGCTCATTGCTTCGGAAAATTGTCTGTTGCCAATGAGTCGCTGCGCAAACGAGCCCGCGAAATAGCCGAGCGTCCCGAAGATGACAACCACCAGCGCGATGAAGATGAGGCCCAGCGTGATAATCTGGAGCGGCACATGGCCCGCATGACCGTTGACGAACTGCGGCAGAAACGCCAGGAAGAAGAGCGCAACCTTGGGATTGAGCACGTTCATGAGAAAGCCTTTTGCGCACAGTGCCGCGCCGCTCATGCGCTTTTCTCCGGGGCTTTCCGACCTGAACATGTCGCGCCGGTGCCGGACAGCCATGATCGCGAGGTAAAAGAGGTAGAGCGCCCCGAGCGTCTTGAAGGCAATAAAGGCGACCTGCGACGTTTTGAAGATGATCGATACGCCGAACGCCGCGGCGAAGGTATGGACAATGTTGCCCGCTGCGAGCCCCAGCGCGGTGAGCACGCCGGCCCTCTTTCCGTTGGAGACGCCCTGCGTGATGGTGTAGATGATGTCGGGGCCGGGCGCGAGGATCAGCAGGATTGATGATCCCGCGAACAGCGCAAGGCTGGAGAGGGTGAACATGGCGCGCCTCGCAGCGATTGTTTGTCGAAACACTTCCCCGCGGAAGGCGTTCTTCCCGGGGCTTTACGCATTATAAGGAAGACGGCAGGTTCGCAATCAGCTCCACCACGGTGCCGTTTCGCCTGAAGCACTCGAGAATGGAAGCTTTCGGATCCACCAGGATTATCTTCTCGTCACGCTCACCCAGGCTATCCCGCACCGGGAAGGCGAGCTTTTCAGAATCGACATCGAACTGCGCGTCCACGCCAGGCTTGTTGCCGCGCGCGTCGATGCGCACCCATCCGTATCGCCCGCCGAGGTGCACGGCGTTGAGTCCGTGCGGGACGAGGCGTCGGTCATGCTCGTCGTCGAAGATGAGCAGCTGGTAGCAGAATCCCGCCGGGATGCCGCATTGTCTCATCAGAGCGGCCAGCAGGTGGGCCTTGGCGAAGCAGATGCCGTGCCGGTGCGTCAGCACCTCCGAGGCCGCGCAGGTGACGCGCTCTGCTCCGATGTCCACCGAATGGCCGATTCCGTCCCGCACGAACGAATACACGGCGAGCGCCGTTTCCATGACGGAGCCGCGCTCAAGGCCGCGGGCGGTTTCGGCGATCAGAGGGTTCGAGAGGTCTATGATTCCGGTTTCGCCCAGGTACATCCCGGGATTGTCGTGTTCGGTTTTCAGATCCATTGAGTGATCTCGCAGTGCCCTGGTTGAATGAACCCCGTATCGCACCCCGGATAAAACTTCAAGAAGGATAATTTTTTTCTTGAGCATTTCCGCGCCCCTGCTACAGTTAGCCCTGCTGAATGAAAATGTCCCCGTAGTTCAGTTGGATAGAATGCCAGGCTCCGATCCTGGAGATCGCAGGTTCAAATCCTGCCGGGGACACAGAGAAGAGAGCGGGACTGGCGGTGTTCCGCTTTTTTTATTGTTGTGGAGGCGCCCTCTCCAAACGCTCCGCTCGCGGCGGGGATGTCGCCGTCGGAAAACTCGCGCCGCACGGGGGACATTGCGGATGGAATCACCACTGCTCGGAGAGTACCTGTCGCGCTACGGCTCGATTGAGCGCGATCCCCTCTGCCCGGAAATACTCGCCTGGAACACGATGGACTTCAGCGGCCTGTGGAAGGCGGCGCGCGCGCTCGATGAAAAAGCGCAGGTGCCCTACTGGGGCATCGTGTGGCCGGGGGGCCGCGGCCTCGCGCGCTACGTGCTTGACAATCGGCAGATGTTTGCGGGACGCCGCGTGCTCGACATCGGCACAGGCAGCGGCATCTGCGCCGTGGCGGTCGCGATGGCGGGGGCCGAGGTGACCGGTGTCGACATCAGCGCCGAAGCGCTCGAGCTTGCGCAGCGCACTGCGGGCGCAAACGGACTTGAATGCCGGTGGGAGCTGTCTTCAGGAATATCCTTCACCCAGCCGTTCATGGAGAAATATGAGATCATACTGGCGGGCGATCTCTTCAACGAGGAGTCCTTCTCGCGCGATGTGATCTCTGCGCTCAGGGAATGCGCCTTGCGCGGGGTGAAGAACATCGTGGCCGACAGCGGCCGCGCGTTCAGGCCGCGCACCGGGTTTGAGACGCTCTGCGCGATGAAGGTGCCGGTCTTCCGCGAGATCGAGGGCGTGACCTCAAGGGACGTGCACATCATCCGGCTGCTGCCGGAGTGACGTGCGCGGCCGGCGGCCGCTATTCACGATGCGCTCCTGCCGTTTAATCCTCAAGCGGCACCATCCCGGATGGAAGGTCGGGTATCATGACAGGTTTTATCATTACTCGATACCGATTCGCAGCGGGAAAACGCTCCCAACCCTGAAAAAAGCGCAAGAATGATAAAGACCGGAACCGTCATGTGTGGTACATGTCCGGGTAACGAGGACGCCACTATGAGGATCATTGAAACAGTCGCTGCGACGATTGAGCACATCGAGACGAACCTGGGCGATGGGCTTCCGCTGAAAGCGGTGGCCGATGAGATCGGTTATTCGCTCTATTACCTGCACCGCATCTTCACCCGGTGCGCCGGGCTGACAATGCACGACTACATTCTGCGAAGGCGCCTTACAGAGGCGGCGAAGCTGCTTGTCTGTACGCGGCAGCCGATCGTCGGGATTGCACTGCAGGCGGGATTCGAAAGCCAGCAGGCTTTCACCACCGCCTTCAGGGCGCTGTATAAGCAAACGCCCCTTCGCTTCAGGCGGGACGGCGTTTTCTATCCGCTGCAGACGCGCATCGAATTCGATGAGGCGATGTTCAGGGCGAATGCCGGGAACTGCGATCACGGGCGCACGATCTCACCCGCGGGGGATGACGATATCGCAGGCTGGATGCGGCTCGTACGGCTCGCCATAGACGGCTTCCCCTGCCTGGAGGAAGGCGAACACATCACCGCGCTCAGGCGCTACATCGCCCGCGGGAGCGCGTATATCCTGCGCGAGAACGGCATCTCCATCGGCACCATGATGATCGCCCCTGAGGCCGGAAGCATTGACTTCCTTGGCGTGCATCCCCTGTACCGCAGGAGAGGCATCGCGCGCGCTCTTGTCTCCCGGGCGATACGTGAAATGCTCGTTCGCAGGGAGATAAGCATCACCACCTACCGCGAGGGGGACAGGGCGGATACCGGGCACCGGGGCGCGCTTGTAGAACTCGGGTTTGCCGAATCCGAGTTCCTTGTCGAGTTCGGCTATCCGACGCAGAAGATGGTCCTTGCGGCGGACAGGTTCGGGGACTTTCGCCATGCTGAATGAAGCAGCGGTTCCTGAACGGGCAATAGAATCGGATTCGGAACAAAACGCGCTCGCGACCGAATTCAACACCCGCACGCTTCTGCGCTTCGCATGGCCGACGATCTTCATGATGGTCTTCTGCGGGTTCTACACGATTGTCGATACGCTGTTTGTCGCCCGGGGGGTCAATACCGACGCCCTTTCGGCGATCAACATAGTCACGCCCGTCATCAACATCATCGTCGGGCTTGCCACGATGCTCGCCACGGGGGGAAGCGCCATCGTCGCGCGCAGGATGGGAAGCGCGCATGCCGACGAAGCCCGTGAAAACTTCACGCTCATCACCGCCGCCACCGTGGCGCTGGGGCTTGTCATCGCCATTGCCGGCCTCCGTTATCTTGATCCGCTGCTTCGTGCGCTCGGGGCAACCAGTGTCCTGATGCCCTATTGCCGCGACTATCTCGGTACGCTCCTTGTGTTCACTCCGGCAAGCATGCTGCAGGTGCTCTTTGCCTGTTTTTTTGTCACGGCGGGGCGCCCGGGGATGGGCATGGCAGCCGGGGTGGCGGGGGGCCTCGCCAACGCGATCCTGGACTATCTCTTTATCATTGTTTTCGGGATGGGAATTTCCGGTGCGGCGCTCGCGACCGGCATCGGCTACCTGGCGCTGGCCGCAACCGGGCTCGTTTTCTTTTCCTTCAACGGAAAAGGGGCGCTTTTCTTCCGTGCGCCCCGCCTTGATTTGGCCGTGCTCGGGGAGAGCGTCTTCAACGGCTCATCGGAGATGGTGGGGCAGCTGTCGACCGCAATAACGACCTTCCTTTTCAACATGGCAATGATGTCGCTTGCGGGCGAAAACGGCGTTGCGGCGATCACCATCATCATTTACTCCCAGTTCCTGCTGACGACGGTCTTCATCGGCTTTTCGGTCGGTGTCGCCCCGGTGATATCCTTCAACCATGGCGGCCGCAACGAAGCGGGCCTTGCAAAGGTTATCAGCATTTCCCTTTGGCTGGTTTTCGCCTCTTCCGTGGTCATGAGCGCTGTGACGCTCTCGTGTGGCGGAGCAATCGCGTCCCTCTTCTCGCCCGAAAGCTCAGCCGTCTACACCATCACCCGAGTGGGATTTCGAATTTTTCCGATCTCCTTCCTGTTCATCGGACTCAACCTCTTCGCCTCGGCCATGTTCACCGCGCTTTCCAACGGCGTTCTCTCCGCGGCCCTTTCATTTTCGAGAAACGCCTTCATCGCGCTCGGCATTGTCCTGTTGCCCGGGTTTTTCGGCGTGAACGGGCTGTGGCTTGCGGCACCACTCGCGGAGTTTGTCAGCCTTTGTATTGCCGCGTATCTTTTCATTGCAAATCGCGCGAGGTACCGTTATGCGTAAAATGACGCATGCGCCAATTCTCTGCGCGTGTATTTTTACCGCGGGAAAATGCGGCGGCGGAGACGGCGCGTATTGGACGTTTACACTATGCGCGGAAAACCCTGCGGACGGAGAGCTCAAGCCGGAAGTCGCCGCCGAGCTTGCGCAGTACGGGGTGGAATTTTCAGCATGCCTGACGGGGATGGCCGACATGGCGCTCTCGGGCAATACCCTGCTTCTGCGCGAGTTCAGAAGCAGGTGCGCCGTTCCCGCAGTTCCCTTTTCGGCGGACGGAGTTGCGATAAAAACCGAAGCGGTTCCAGGCGATGGTGAAAAACTGTTGCTGAGGATTTATTCGCCATCAACGGTGTCAGCGGGGGAGTCGCCGTCCGTGGTGATCTATCTGCATGGCGGAGGGTGGATGTTCGGTTCCGCCCGGGGGTGTGAGCATGTCGCCGTGGCGATCTGCCGGGCGGCGCGCGTTGTGGTGATATCAGTCGATTATCGTCTCGCGCCGGAGCATCCCTTTCCGGCCTCGCTTGACGATTGCGCCCACGCGATTGACTGGGCGCGGAACAATGCTCACCGGCATGGGGGTGATCCCGGGCGCGTCTATCTTGCGGGCGACAGCGCGGGTGGCAACCTCGCCGCCTCATCGGCCGTGTTACAGAGCAAGCAGGGAAGACGCATACAGGGAGTGATGCTGTTTTACCCGGTGCTGAACCTCGCCCGATCTGAAAGCGTGTCGATGCGGCGTTTCGGGAAGGGATATGGTCTCGACGCCGACTTTCTTGCAAAGGCGATACGCCTGTATGTTTCCGATCCTCTGTCCCGTAACAGGCCGGAGGCGACCCCCCTTAACGCGGATCCCCGCCTGATGCCGCCCGCCCTTGTCATTGCCGCGCAGTTCGACATCCTGCGTGATGACGCAAAGTTGTTTGCCGACAGGATCGCCGCAGAGGGAAACCGAGTCCGTTATCTTTGCGTTCCGGGGGTGACGCACGCCTTTCTCGACAGCGCCTGCTGCACCGTCGATTTCCAGCGCACGGTACGGGAGACGGCCGAATTCATACGTCGCACCTCGCAACCGCTGCGGTAAGCGCGCCGCCCGCGCCATAACGCCTTTTCAAATGCCGAATGCGCAAAAATGACTTGATCTGCACCGGTTCGCGATTGAGAAAAAAATCATATCGCGGAAGCGGGATATTATTATGAAGAATAACATCAAATATGTAGCGCTGATTTTACTTGCAGGACTTTTCCATGCCGGCTGTTTGCGGGATGACATGGATCTCCCGGCGGGGTCGGCTTCGTTATGGCCCATGTCCCCGGTGGGCAGACATTCCCGACCGGAACGGGCGATACTGGCACAGCAACAGTTTCAGACGCCTACTGGATCAGCGAGACCGAGGTTACCTACGAGCTGTGGTACGCGGTGCGGATCTGGGCAGAAGCTCACGGGTACACTTTTTCGAACCCGGGCCGGGAAGGAAATGATGGGATAGATGGCGACCCTCTTTCAAGCGCCATGCAGGAGCCTGTGACTAATGTAAACTGGCGCGATTCCATGGTATGGTGCAACGCCCTGACCGATTGGCACAACGCACAGGAAGGGACGAGTTTTGACTGTGTTTATTATACAGACAGCGGTTACACAACACCGCACAGGAGTTCTGCTGACGGCAGTTATGGCGGAACTGTAAATCCTGATGCCGGTGGTTTTGATGAGCCTTATGTGAAAACAGACGCAACAGGATACAGGCTGCTCTCGGGCGGCGAGTGGGAGCTCGCGGCGAGATACCGGGATGGAACGAGCTGGACGCCTGGCCGCTGGGCAAGCGGAGGGACCGGGCCGAATACCGGGACACCTTCAGCTGATTACCCGAATTTCAGTCCATTCGCCTGGTACGGTAACAGCACCATAGTTCCCAATGGCAATGCAACAACTACGAAAGATGTTCGAAGCAGGGCGGCCAATGCGCTTGGACTCTATGACATGAGCGGTAATGTATACGAGTGGTGCTTTGACTGGTCTGTGAGCGGGTCTTACCGCATGTTGAGGGGCGGGAGCGTTCTGCGCGCTCAGGTTCGGAGGAACTAAGAAGACATAATCCAAAGAAAACAAATAAAAAAAGGAATGGATTATGAAACAGCGTGGATTGTTTGATGAAATTGAAAGGCTTGAAGAGTTAACGAAGCTCGGTGATCCATTGGTGTTATTGGACGAGAATATAAACCGGGAATCGTTTCGTCCCATTATCAAGCAGATACGAGTAGAAAACCCGGAAAATTTTAAGGTCCCCTGAAAGGGGTTTTTTACAGGGATTCCCGGGAATCGGGGGAGAGACGCTGCCGATAAGAAATATTCCGTCATGCGGCAGGGCGCTCCGGGGCAGGGGAAAATTCCTGGATATTTATTTAAAAAAAAGAATTTGACGGTGTATGTTGAAATTAATATTGTTATGTAGTAAGGATATAAGGCAATATTTAAAGCATCAACACAGGATATAATATGAAATCTGAATTTACTGCAATAATTGAGGTC
>CAZPZJ010000011.1:32829-34649 GCA_964591055.1 uncultured Leptospiraceae bacterium | reverse complement strand
GTCGTCAATCCCGCGCATGTCCGCCGTTCCTTCGCCTGGCGCGCTCCGGGATCAAGGGTCTCCGTCACGGTGTTTCGAAACCAGGCATACCTTGACCTCGTTGCCGAGGTCGAAGACACTCCCTCGCACGAGATCACCTCGAGGATGGAGCGCGTCACGCGCAGGGACGATTTCGGATTCCTTGCGCGCGATATCGACGAGGAGCTCTCGTACCGCTACAAGGTGGCGCCAAAAGCAGGAGTGGTGGTGATACACGTGAAGGAGGGTTCACCGGCGCAGGCGTGCGACCTCAGGCCCGGCGACGCCATCACCGAGGTAAACCGCACCCCGGTGGAGAATTTCACATCGTTCAAGAACCTGATGGAAGAAGTGAAAGACCAGAACAATGTGCTGCTCATGGTAAACCGCATGGGAATGAGCAAATTCATGGTAATAACAAGGCCTGCCGAGTAACCGCACGGCGGAAATGGCATCATATACTGGTATGTCGTCATCACCTGCCGCACACAGGCAGAAGCGACGGTATGATACCGCCCCGGTACACCCCTGCCTGATCAAAGCTTCAAGGGAGATCTTCGCCATGAAGAAACTATCAGGAATTGCAGTGCCTGCCTTAATCGCAGCTCTTGTTTTTTTCTCTCCACTCTCATGTTCAAGGGAACGCGAGGACGCACGGCATGCCGCTCCGTCGGCTCCCGCGAGCGAGGTTGCCCAGACAGCCGGCGAAAGGGCCCCTGATGCGGACATCACCGTCGCGGAAAGAGGCAAAACCGCGGACAGTCCCTCCAATGAACAGGGAAGCGCATCGGGTATCCCTCTGCCCGAACATCAGATACAGACAATTCTTCAGCGCCCCATGACCGGGGCCTCTGACCGGTTTCTTGAGTACTCCGTGACGCTTCGCTACCGCACCGCCGACTTCAGGAAGGCGCGGCACCTGCTTCTGGATGTGATATCCAGATACGGCTTTCTGCGGAGCGGCTCCACCGACCTCGGGGACGCCTCCGTCTCGGAGATGTCCATCCACGCCTCGGTGAGCGCGGCGAACCTGTATAAATTCCTGCGTGAAATCGATCCCGCTGGAGAGCTCGTTTCAGAGCGCATCAACGTCAGCGACCTCACCGAAACGCTGGTGCTTGCACAGCGCGCACAGAAGCGAGAGGATATCCGCATAGGCCGCAGAAACCTCGCCATGGGGACGATGGCCCCCCAGGCGCGCAGCTGGCAGGCAATCGAGCAGTCACTGACACGAAGCGAGGACGCGCTCGACCAGGCCGAGCACCGGCGCTGGCAGGTCCTCGACCGCGTAAGCTGGGCGCATGTGGCCATCTCCCTTGAGCCTCTCGGAGAGATCAAGGTGCCGCCGTACCGGAGGGCCCTCTACTGGCTGGCGCAGATCACGCTTGAGCTCCTCTACGGCTTCATCTACTTCATCCCCGTGCTCGTTGTCATTCTTCTCGTCAGGTGGCAGTGGAAAAGAATTTACGGATGGATCAGAAGAAATCAGAAGATATCCTGAAAGGAGTCAGAGTTTGCGCCCATGAAACGCGCCATTATCTTTCTGACCGCGCTTGTGTGCTCGTGCGGCTCGTTCGCCTACTACAATGAAACCTTGCCGAAGGAGGGTTTCTCCCGCAATGAATCCGCCTCCTTCATGGTGCGAGGGGATCACGACGGCGCGCTCGTGCTGCTTGCGCTCTCGGGTGGAGGGAGCCGCGCTGCGTACTTTTCCTCTTCGGTGATGTTCAGGCTGGAGAAGATGGGTATTTTACAGAAGGTCGACGCCATCTCGTCGGTCTCGGGAGGATCGATCACGGCCG
>CAZPZJ010000011.1:29286-32729 GCA_964591055.1 uncultured Leptospiraceae bacterium | reverse complement strand
ATTTTACAGAAGGTCGACGCCATCTCGTCGGTCTCGGGAGGATCGATCACGGCCGCCTACTACTGCATGAGCGGCGACAGGGGCGAGGGCGAAACCGTTCCTTCCGGCCGGGAGTGGGACGAGCCGGCGGTGAAACGCGAGCTGAAAAAGAACCTGATCGGCCGCTTCGCGGGCAACCTTTTCTGGCCCGACAACATCGCTCTGTACTGGCTCACCTGCTACAACAGGACGCATATCATGGCGCAGACCCTGGCGGACAATTACTTCGACACCCTTCCGTTCGGAAGGGACCTGACGTTCAGGGATTTGAATCCCAAACGGCCCGGCCTCATCATCAACTCCACCCTTTCGACGCAGAACCTGTTCGGCCAGCCGTTCACCTTCACCGATGAAGACTTCAGGGGGGTGATTTCCTCAGACATCAATGCGTTTCCGCTCTCCCACGGTGTCATGGCGTCGGCCACGTTTCCCGGCGTGTTCCAGTATTACACGCTGCGCAATTACTCCGTCACCAGGAGCAAGCGCTTCATCCACGTGTTCGACGGAGGCATCCACGACAACCTGGGACTGGAATCGCTCAGGCGCGTCATCATCGCCAACCCTTCAGGCGGAGAGCGCGGCATCGTGATCATCCTCGTCGACGCGTTCAACGACAACGACGCCGGCGTCCGCCCCACCGTGCGCGACACAAGGCAGGGGATTCTCGGCTACATCGTCGACTCAACCATAATTGACAGCTTCAACGCGATGCTCACCAACCAGCGGGAGGCCTCGCTCAGGCGGATCGACCATTTGAAAAAAACTTTCGGGAGAAAGGGAAGGCCCGTGCACTTCCTTCACTTCCAGTTCGGAACCATCAGGGAGATGCAGGAAAAAAGCCGGAGCGGGGAGTTGCGGAGCGATCTGGCCAGAAACTATAAAATTCTCACGACAATCCCGACCAACCTGAAAATCAGCGATGAACACGCCGCGGCGATCGATCAGTGCACGGAATACCTCTTCTCGGACCTCCCGGGCAATGAAGTGATGACGCGCACGCTCGCGGAAGTGCGAAAAATGCTCGGAGAGTGAACTCAGCGCCGCGCCTCGTCCATCCAGGCGCGCAGCACGTGCTTGTAGTATTTAAATTCTGGAGGCGAGAGCGGAAGCTGCTTGACGATGAGAATGCGCGCCCAGCGGCGCTCGGTGGATTCACACACGTCCTTGATCGTCCTGCCGGAAAGCCCCTCGCTCATCTCCGCAAGGCCGTCGAGCTCTTCGCGCGGAAGGTGGGCCGCGTAGTTGCCGAAGATGGAGGATCGCTCCCTGACGTCGGGAAGCGGGAAGTGAATCGTCTGGTCGAAGCGGCTGATGAGCGCGTGGTCAAGGTCGTTTTTCCGGTTGGTGGCCCCGATGGTGACGGTGCTCAACGTTGAGTCGATGCCGTCAAGCTTGCGGAGCAGCACCGAGAGGATGCGCCGTGTCGCCTCGAACATGTTGCCTTCCCGCGATCCCGCAAGCGCGTCGATTTCGTCCAGGAAGATGATCGCGCCGCCCAGCTCGTCCGAAATCTCGAAGATAGCCGCCAGGTTCTGCGACGACTGCCCGTACCACTTCGACATGATCGATTCCACCGGCACGTACACCAGCGGGACTTTCCCCTCCCCCGCGATGATGCGCGCCGCAGTCGTTTTGCCCGTGCCGGGGCTGCCCTCAAAGAGGATCGCCCGCGGCCTGTTTGACTCGAACGCCTTCCTGGTGAGCTTCGCGATGGAATCGTAGACACCGGGATTCTGCATGGGCAGGATGATTGACTCCCTGATCCTGCGCTTCACTTCCTCGTACCCGGCGATGTAGCTCCAGTCGATCTCGGCGTTGTCGGTATACACCGATGCGCCCAGCCGACGCAGGCGGGAAACCGGGTCCTCACCTGCCGACGCGCGTGAGGCGCGGAATATCTGGACAGCCAGGTTGATCTCGTCCTGGGAGAGGTTTCCCTTTTTCGTGAAATCCGCACGGAAGTTTGTGGACAGGCCGAAGAACTCTATCTTCAGGTTGTCCAGGATGTTCTCCGGCTTGAAGAGGTTCCGGTTGAGCGCCTGGAACGCGTAGTAGCCGTCCCCGAACGAATGGACGCGCACGTTTTCCAGAAACTCCTTGATGAGGGAAAGGCACTTCATCAAAAAAGCGTCCGACAGGTGGGGCAGGGGAAAGGAGATCACGGTTGACCCCTTTTCGAACGAAATTTTCACCTCCGCGCCCTGGCCCGAATCCGCGTTTTCGACCAGGGGGAGCAACTCGCGCGCAAGCTGCTCCCTCATACTGTCAAAGGGGATCAGGTGATTGTCTTCCGGAATCGCCATGCAACCTCGCAACATTATGTCTCATTAATGCATCTTACCCGTCTCCTCTCCATTGTCAACCTTCTTTTCGAAAGGGTAAAGCGCACAGCACGCCGCCGGGCCGGCACTTCTGCCAATAATTTTCTTGACTTCCTGCCCGATTTTGCTGACATGAGAGCGCTGCCGGGGCCGCGCGCGCACACGCGATGGACGTGGCGCCGGGAAATCCCGCTTGTCCGTGTACTACGCTATGATGAGGACATTATGAAAAAGTGTATCGTGCCTTTAGTTCTGTTTGCTCTTATTACGGGATGCAGCCGCTTCCCGGACAAAGTGTACCATCCCAAAATCGTGTTCAAGGCCGAAATCCGCGATAATGACGTGTATTATTCCGTGTTCGTGAAAGGCATCCTTTTCAACGACAACAGCGAAACGGTGTTCAGGAGCGTGAAGGGCGAATTGACGCTCACCGGGCCGGGAGTAGAGCTTCCCATTCCGTTTGAGATACCCGTGCTTCTGCCGTTTCAGAAATACAATCTCAGCCTGGAAAAATCCGGCAAGGAGCGGGAAATGAAACCGGTTCTTGACCTTTTCAGAATTGATATCGACAGGCTGATCACCGCTGGAGACCTGAACTCATCGGACGAAATTGAACTTACCGGCGACCGCTTCTCCTTCAGCGTCTCGTCCTTCGAGAGGGAGAACATTCTTGATATTATAGAAGGGAGAAAAGATGAAAATCAATGATATCCGGCTTTATCTGTACTTTTCAATAATCACCCTGGTGATCGGACTTATGCTGGGCGCCGTTTCGTACTATTCAATACTGGTGGTGGAGCCAAGGGCGCAGAACCTGATCAATTCGCAGGGCAACGTCAACCAGAACTTCCGGATCGCCTACGGGATTCTCAGAAACCCGCAGCTCTTCGCCCGCTTTGAGCATTTCGACCGGGACGCAAGGTGGATCAGGGACGTGGTGATCCCCTACATGGACGAGCGGGTCTACCAGTCCCGGACGTTTTCCCCGGATGACAGGGCGTACCTCGAAGCGCTGTTGAAACGCCGCCAGGAGGGCTCCAACCTCGGACGCAACTCAATGGTCTTTTTCCTGCTGCTGTCCCT
>CAZPZJ010000011.1:21169-29186 GCA_964591055.1 uncultured Leptospiraceae bacterium | reverse complement strand
CGCGCGGTAGTCTCCACGCACTGGCTTGTGGCCAGGCCGGTGAACACCAGGCGATCTACTTTCGCCTCCACAAGCCGTTTTTCAAAGCCGGCGGAGGTAAAGGCGCTGAAGGTGGTCTTGTCAATCACCGGATCGCCCCATTGCGGCTGTATGTCCGGCGTGACGTCCGCCATCGGGTCCGATTTGAGGGGATAGATGTCGGCGAAACCGCTCTCGAGCGCCTGCCGCCAGCTCTCCCTGAAAAACCTGTGCAAATCCATGCGCCGCGGATCGCTTCCACACAGGCGAAGGTAAAACACGGGAAGCGCGCGATTCCTGAATTCACAGGCAAGCGCGCGGATATTCGGGATGACCGTGGCCGAGCATCGCGCCATGATGTATCCCATGCTCCCCGGGGAAACCTGCTCGAAATATCGCACGAACGGTGATCCGCGGTCAAGGTAGTAGCGCTGCATATCGACGATCACAAGTGCGGTTTTTGTCATCTGTATATCTCCACACGCAATCCCGGCCTGTTGTCCTCATGCCGGTATCCAACACCCGATCATGAAAAATTTCAATAAAAAATGTCCCGGCAATTCTAAAGTATTGACTGTTCACCCTTTTTGTGTCTTATTGCGCACGCGCTGAATACGCGCAAATGGACGGCATAATGAATTCAATAGCCCCCGGTGACCGCCGATGAAGAAATTCATAACATTTTTCGCCGAAAGAAGCCTTCTGGTCAACATTGTAGTAGTCAGCGTCATAATCGCGGGAATCATGTTTATATTCACGGCGAAGAGGGAGGCGTTTCCGCGCATCGACTTCGATTACGTGATCGCCAACACCATATACCCCGGCGCCACCGCGGAAGACGTTGAGAAGCACATTTCCATTCCCATCGAGACCCAGCTTCGGGAAGTGGACGGCATCGAAGAGATTTATTCCAGCTCAATTGAAGCCCGCTCGATTGTCGTGGTCAAGCTCGATCCCGATCTCGACAGCAGGGACAAGGTGATCAACGACATCAAGAACGCGATTGACCGCGTCACCGACATCCCCGAAGAGGCCGAGGACACGGTGGTCACCGAGTTGAGCACTGCGCAGCAGCCCGTGATAGACATTTCAATCATCAACAAAAACGGCATACACGGGGACGTTGACGAGTTCGAAATGAGGCGGTTCGCGAAAATGCTTGAAGACCGCCTGCTCGACGTTCATGGCGTCGCGCGTGTGGACAAGCAGGGATACCGTGATCGTGAGATGATTGTCGAGGTGAATCCGCTGATGCTCGATTCCTACCAGATCGCCATCAACGAAGTGATCACCGCGCTCGCGAAAAAGAACCTCAACTTCCCGGGGGGCGTGCTGAAAAATCCTGAAGGTGAGATGATCATACGGACCATCGGCGAGGTGGAAACCGCGGAAGACATAGGGAATGTCCTCATCAGGGCGAACGACGCCGGCAACTGGGTCAGGATCAGGGACGTGGCCCGGGTGAGGGATTCGTTCGAGGAAATTACGATCATCAACAAGACCAGGGGCGTAGAGTCGATCACGCTGACCGTGCTTAAAAAGGAATCGGCCGACATCATCACGCTTGTCGACCTTATTATGGGTGAAATCGGCCGCTTTAAAAGGATTCTCCCGACGCAGTTCGAAATCGTGACCAACAACGACCTCTCGTACTTTGTGCGCAGGCGTCTGAGCGTGCTCAAGGGCAACGCGTTTATAGGCGCGACGCTCGTGGTGATCACGCTCTTCCTTTCGCTCGGCTGTCGCATTTCAACTATGACGGCGCTCGGGCTTCCCATCGCGTTCTGCGGCACGTTCGTCTGGATGTCCGCCAACGGTGTGAGCGTGAATTTGATGTCGATGTTCGGCCTCATAATCGTGCTGGGGATGCTGGTGGACGACGCCATCGTGGTCGCGGAGAACATCTACCGGTATCTCGAGGAGGGCGCTTCCGTCAAGGACGCGGTAATCAACGGGACAAGTGAGGTCGTCACTCCCGTCGCGGGCACCATCCTCACCACAATCGCGGCGTTCGCTCCCCTTATGTTTATGTCCGGCATCATGGGCAAGTTCATCTGGTCGCTGCCCGCAGTGGTTTCAGTGGCGCTGCTGATGTCCTGGCTGGAATCCATGCTGGTGCTTCCATCACACATTCTCGACCTGGAAAAAAACCGCATTAGTCCCGTGAAAAAGCATGACGACCAGGGGAGGCTTCTGAATTTTTTCAGGACAAAGTACGTTTCGATGCTGAAAAAGGTGCTTGCGCGACGATATCTGTTCTCCTTCCTGCTGTTCCTCTTTTTCATCGCGACAATGATGTTCGCGGGCAAAGCCATGAAGTTCATCCTGTTTCCGCAGAGCGGAATAGAAACGGTGGTGGTGAAAGCCGAATCCAGGATGGGCACAAGCGTGCAGCAGATGAGCTCCAACCTTTCGCTCATCGAATCCGAAATCGCGAAGCTGCCGGCGAAGGAGTTGGAAAGCTTCACCTCGAGAGCGGGCATCATACAGGAAAATCCCAACGACCCAAACACCAAACGCGGCTCCAACTACGGCATCATCATCGTGTACCTGACACCCGAGGAATCTCGCTCGCGCAAGGCCGATCTGATCATGGACGCGATTCGCCAGGGATCAAAACAGCACCTTGACCGTAAGATCTTCGAATCGCTTGAGTTCAAGTACATCAGCCATGGGCCGCCCACGGGCGCGCCTGTCAATGTCACCATCAAAGGCGAGGATTTCGGCGTTCTTCAGACGATCGCGTCCGAGTACAAGAGTTATCTGAAGAAGATCAACGGGCTCAAGGACGTGAAGGACAACTTCGAGGCGGGCAAGGACGAGGTCAGGGTGTACATCAATGACCGCATCGCGGCGGTTGGTGGCATCACGGTTGCGGACGTGGCGACGACCATACGGGCGTGCTTCGAGGGCGCCGTCGCCTCAACGATCAAGAAAACCGACGAGGAGATCGACATCCGGGTGCGCTTTCCAGAAACGATGAGGACCGACACCAGCGTGCTTGACAGGATCAAGATCGCCAACCGGCTTGGGAACCTGATCCGTCTCTCCCAGGTATCGTACACAAAAAAGGACAAGGGCATCTCTGTTATCAACCGCAAGGGATGGCGCAGGACGATATCGGTGACCGCCGAGATCGACGAGCACGCAAAGGACGTCACCTCGGTGGAAGTGAACCGGAAGATGATGAAGGATTTCGAAACCATAGAGGAGCGTTTCCCCGGCTATACGGTTAGCTACGAGGGCGAGTTCAAGGACACACAGGAGTCGGTACAGAACCTGCTCAGGTCATTTGTCATCGCAGTCCTCGTCATCTACGTGATCCTCGTGGCGATCTTCAGGTCGCTGCTCTACCCGCTGGTCATCATGGGCGTTATTCCGCTGACGATTCTGGGCGTCATCTGGACCTTTTTCTTCCACGGTCTGCCGCTCTCATTTCTTGCGATGATGGGCCTTGTGGGACTCATCGGCGTGGTGGTCAACGACTCGATCGTATATGTTGACTTCATCAACAACATGAGAAAGAAGGGCCTTCCGCGTTTTGACGCAATCATCGAGGCGGGCAGAACAAGGCTCCGCCCCATATTTCTCACTACCATTACCACATTCTTCGGGCTAATCCCGACCGCCTACGGAATTGGTGGAAACGACCCCTTCCTGAAGCCGATGGCGATCTCCATGTCGTGGGGGCTCGCCTTCGGGACGCTGGTGACGCTTTTCGGTACGCCAGTGCTGTTCATGATCCTTCTGGACATCAGGAGGCTTTTCATGAAGGAAAAAGCCGAGGAGTTTGAACACGATCCTCTGGGAGACAAAATCAGCGACACGATTCTCCGCATCAAAACGAGAAAAGCGGGGAAGAACAGAAGCTGACAGTCTCCCCGCGCGCCCTGCTTTTTATTTGACAGGCCGTTTTCATCTCTGCTACACTGCGGCGGGGCGCGCGTGCAAGCGGCGTAGCGCCTGATTTGTTCATCTCTCCGGGAGGACGCCATGATCAGGAAAAAGGATGCCGTCAAGCAGCTCACCCCGTCAACCAACGAGTTTCAGGGCACCGACATAGATTCGCTCCAGAATTCCTTCGTCAACCACCTCGAATACTCCTGCGCCAAGGACGAGTACTCGGCGTCTGACCGCGACTTTTTCACCAGCGCTGCGCTGCTCGCGCGGGACCGCATGATCGAGCGCTGGATCGACACGCAGGAAACCTACTACGAGGTCGACGCCAAGCGCGTGTACTACCTCTCGCTTGAGTTTCTGATCGGGCGCGCGCTCGGCAACAGCCTTGTCAACCTTGGTCTCTATGAAAGGACCGCGAAGGCGCTGATGGAGCTCGGCTACGACCTCGAGGAGATGCGCGAGGTGGAGTGGGACGCGGCGCTGGGCAACGGGGGCCTCGGCAGGCTCGCGGCGTGCTTTCTTGACTCCATGGCGACACTGCAAATCCCCGGATACGGGTACGGCATCCGCTACGAATACGGCATTTTCTACCAGAGGATCGTCGACGGCTACCAGGTGGAATCGCCGGACAACTGGCTTCGCTACGGAAACGTGTGGGAGTTTCCACGAGCGGAGTACCTCTACCCCGTAAAATTTTACGGGCGCGTCAGGGAGTATCAGGACGACAGCGGAAATTTGAAAGTGGAGTGGATCGACACGTACGACGTCATGGCGATGGCCTACGACACCCCGATTCCCGGTTACGGCAATAAAACCGTCAACAACCTGCGCCTCTGGTCGGCAAAGGCGTCCCGCGAGTTCAACCTCCAGTACTTCAACGAGGGCAACTACGAGGAAGCCATCATGGACCGCACCAACTCCGAGACCATATCCAAGGTGCTCTACCCCAAGGACGAGTCGTTCCGCGGCAAGGAGCTGCGGCTCAAGCAAGAGTACTTCTTCGTGTCCGCGACATTGCAGGACATCATGCGCCGCTTCAGGAAAATGCACGAAAACCTGGACGAGTTTCCCGAGAAGGTGGCCATTCAGCTCAACGACACCCATCCGTCCATCGCCATCCCCGAGCTGATGCGCATTCTGATGGACCTCGAAGGGCTCGGCTGGGAAAGGGCGTGGGACATCACCACCAGAACATTCGCCTATACCAATCACACCATCCTCCCGGAGGCGCTGGAGAAATGGCCGGTAACCCTCATGGAATCGGTGCTGCCCCGCCATATCGCCATCATTTACGAGATCAACAGGCGGTTTCTGGACACCGTGCGAAGGCTCTACCCGGGCGACACAAACCGTCTTTTCCGCATGTCAATCATCGAGGAGGGCGGAGAGAAGAAGGTGAGAATGGCCAACCTTGCGATCATCGGCAGCCACTCCACCAACGGCGTGGCGGCGCTGCACACCGAAATAATTAAAAACAACCTGTTCCGCGATTTTTACGAAATGTGGCCCTCAAAGTTCAACAACAAGACCAACGGCATCACGCAGCGCAGATGGCTCCGCCTCTGTAATCCCGAGCTTTCCGCGCTCATCAGCGGAAAAATCGGCGAGGGGTGGATCACCGATCTTGACAGGCTGCGCGAGCTCCTTCCCCATGCCGAGGATACCTCATTCCGCGGGCAATGGATGGATATCAAAAGGCGCAACAAGGAGAAGCTGGCGGAATACATTCTCAGGGAAAACAAAATCATCGTGAGTGCGGACTCGATGTTCGATTTCCAGGTGAAGCGCCTTCACGAGTACAAGCGGCAGCTCCTCAACCTGCTCCACGTGATCACGCTGTATAACAGGATCAGGGAAAATCCGTCAATCGACATGACGCCACGCACGGTGATCATCGCGGGCAAGTCCGCGCCGGGTTACTTCATCTCCAAGCTCATAATCAAGCTGACGAATTCCATCTCGTACGTGGTGAACGCAGACCCTGCGGCACACGACAGGCTCAAACTCGTCTTCCTTGCCAACTACTCGGTGTCGCTGGCGGAAAAGATCATGCCCGCAGCCGATCTTTCCGAGCAGATTTCCACGGCGGGCAACGAGGCGTCGGGAACGGGCAATATGAAATTCGCCCTCAACGGCGCGCTCACCATCGGCACGCTCGACGGGGCGAACGTCGAGATCAGGGAGGAAGTTGGCGATGCAAACATCTTCATCTTCGGGCTCACGGCCGATCAGGTGTCGGACAAAAAGTTCACCGGCTACAGCCCGCATGCGGTGTATTCGACAAACCCGGAGCTGAAAAAGTGCATCGACATGATCAGCAACGGCTTTTTCTCGAAGGACAATCCCGACCTGTTCAAGCCGATCGTCGACGCACTGCTTCACCACGGCGACCACTACCTTGTGCTCGAGGACTACGCCTCCTACATCGCCTGCCAGGACAGGGTGGCGGAAGCATACCGCGACCGCGAACGGTGGGCGCGCATGTCCATCATCAACACCGCCTGCATGGGCAAGTTCTCGTCGGACAGGACCATCAGGCAGTACGCCGATGAGATATGGCAGGCGAAGTCAGTGCCGGTGAGGGAAGCGCACCTGAAGAAATGACGCGGCCCTCTCTCACCACTCGACACGGAAGCTCCCGTTGCCGATCACCTCAAGCATCTGGCTTGACGCGCCCGCATTGACCAGCGCGTTGTAGAGCTCATCGGCGTCCTCCTCCTTGAGCACCTGGCCGCAGGGATCTGTGTAGTTGCCGTCCCACGTGATGCGGACGTAATGGGCGTGCAGCGTGGTAAAGAGCCTGTCGGTGAACATCAGGCAGGTGTCAAGCTCCTGTTCGTACTCGTATTCGAAATCAATGTAGGTGCCGGCGGGGCTCCATCCCCTGTTCTGCGCCAGATCGAGCCATGCAAGCCATTCCACGTAGCGGCAGGTGAACCGGGCGCCGCCGTTGAGGCAGGTGAGGGTTATCATTCTCAGGTCTTTTTTCATGGCTACCGTCCCGATAATCAACCCCGTTTCATCGCCCCGGCCGGGCGGACTTCACGAGGATGATTCTCTCGTTTTCCATCCTGTGCACAAAGCGCGCAAATTCCCTGAACTCCCGGTACTCTTCCGGAATAATCCTTTTAGAAAGGTACCGGATTGCGCTCTCAACTTCAATGTTCTTCTTTGCCTCGTCAAGGCGGTAATCGAACGTCACCTGAAATTTATTATGCCGGTAGCCGCCGCTGCGCGGAATGCGGTACACCTCGTACCCGTCAGGAACCTGGTACACGATTCGTTCGACAGCGGTGTAATCATCCTCAATCACTATGGGCTGCGACCGCTCCCTGAGCATGGCGAGGTCGCGGTAGAACCGTGAATCGTAGAAAAAGGAGCGGAAAATCAGCTCGCCATCCTGCGCCGGCGCAAATCGGGGGACCTGTACGATGTAGCGGTAGGACACGGGCTCGTCCCTTCCCGCGCTGTCGACGGTGAGATTATAAATCTTCGATCCCGTGTACACATCGTTCCAGAAGCGGTCGATAGTCGTCCTGAGCGATTCGCGGTCAAGGGCGTTGTATCGTGCCTGGGGGGCGTAGAGTCCGCCTTTTTTCTCCAGCTCGCGTATGATGCGCGCGCTTCCGTCGGGATAGAGCTTGACTTCGTTGTGCACCAGCAGGCGGTTTTGCTCGTAGAGGTCGCTGGAAACAGGGACGAATACGCCTGCGCCCCCGCGGATCACCAGCGCCGTCGCGTTGCGCACTGTGTCGGGTATTTCCCGAAAGCCGGAAAAGCGCGCGGTGCCGTCCAGAAAAAATCCGCCGGCGATTTCGACATAGCAGATCGCATGGTTGAAAATCCCCAGGTACGGGGCGGAGATGTCCGCCTCACCCCGATCGCCGGTGCGGACCAGCGCGAAATGCGCCTCAATACCCGCCGCCCGCAGCAGTGCAACCAGCACGAGCGTGATGTCCTTGCAGTCCCCCATGCCCGAATGGTAGGTTTCATCAGACCGGCGGGGCTGAAGTCCTCCGAGGCCCAGCTCGAACCCCACATAGCGGATTCGCGACGTTACGTGATTGAATATTCTCCGCACCTTTTCCATGTTCCCGCC
>CAZPZJ010000011.1:8280-21069 GCA_964591055.1 uncultured Leptospiraceae bacterium | reverse complement strand
GCGCTGATGAGCAGTTGCGATTTCAGGGTGCGGTTTTCATCGGAAAAGCGGAACTCGGTCCCGAAATAGTTTTTATATGTTTCTCCGCTTTTGCTGTGTATGCGGTATTTGAAGCTCATGACGCTTCCGGGACGCAGCGAAGGAGCCGTGACCACATGCGCGACCAGGTCGTAGTACAGACGGCTTTCAGGATCGGACAGGGAGCGCTGGTAGCTTTCCGAGGTGGAGACACGCTCGCCGCCGTTGACAACTTCGCACGAGAGGTACTCCAGCCGGTCTGTGGACGGATTGAGCACCACCGTCTGGCGGGCGTACTTTTCCACGGCGCTCGCATCGTTGATCTTCACCATCCTGTGCACCCACTTTTCAAAGGAACCGTCCTCCATCACGCGAATGGCCATTTCGTTGATCAGGTTGACGGCCGGCTCCTTCCGGTAAGGGGCCGCCAGGATGTCGAGCCGGGCCGGCTCATCCTGGTAGAGGAACGGTTCCAGCTCGTTTCGACGGCCAGTGATGATGTCGAGGTAACGGCGTAGAGAGAAGTTGGTGGGATCGTACTCCGCGGCCTTTCTCATGAAGTGTTCCGCAGCGCTGCTTCCCATGCGGTGATACAGTAGCCCCATATCCAGAAGTGCGCCCCGGTTATACGGGCACAGCCTGAGCGCCGATGAGAGGAAGGGGATGGCGCGGGCGTGCATGCCCGAGTCGGCGGCGATCCTCGCGCAGCGCAGCCTGAGCGCGACGCTGTTGGGGAAAACGGCCGAAGCGCCCTGAAGCGCCTCTATCGCCTCTTCGGGGCGCGCCGATCTGACAAGGCAGTCTGCGAGCGCGTCAAGGGTTTCGAACGACGATCGGTCAAGAAGGGAAAGCGTCCGGTAGCGGCCGGCTGCTTCGCCGTAGAGTCCCCTCGCCTTCAGCACCCTCCCTTCAATGGCGCACGCGTCGGATTCATAGCCCCTGTCCCTGAGCAGCTTTGCGTGTTTGAGCGCCTCGTCAAACCACCCCTTTCTGAGGGCCGATTCCGCAACAAGCAGTGATCCCTCCCTGGACTCAGGCGCCCTGTCCCTGATGGACTTGATAAAAGGAAACGCTTCAATTAACCGCTTCTCTCCAATGCGTTCCCTGGCGAGGGCGCAGAGAGGCTCCAGGCCTGAAGGATTCTTTGCCATGGAAGCGTAAAGATGCTGTTCTCGCGCGGCGGCACCCTGACTGATCATGGAGAGGTAATACAGCGTTTCCGAAGCCACGGTCGGATCATCAACCGCCGTCTGGAAATGCTCCGCCGCTTCCCGATTCTCATCACCGGTAAGGCCCGCAGCGTAGAGAAGGTACCCGGCAAGAAACGCCTCCCTGACTCCGCGCCTGTCACGCTCACTGAGCAGGCCGCCAAGAGTGGGGAAAAAACCGGCGGATTGAAGTCGCGCGCGCCCCCTTCCGGAATGATCAGGAGAATCGGGGACAGTGGTGAATGACGCCGGATTTCCCTGCCCGTCGGTGATGCGAACGGAAAACCTGGCATCGCCGCGTGCGCTTGTGTTCATTTTAACAAGCAGGGTGTGCATTCCTCTCTCGAAGAAAACCCGGACAGCGTACTGGTCGTGTGAGAACCCTGTCGATGAGCGCGTCTGAAAAACGCGCATCCCGTCCACGGCAAGATCGGCGGCACCGCTCTTGCCGAAAAGCAGCACGTAATTTCCCTCCCGGGCGATGTTGATCGCGGTTCTGAGAAAATACATTGAATCCGGGGAGCCGCCCGCCAGGTCGGAAAAATCAACGGAGCAGGCGGGATCGGTACGGACGGAAAACCATCCCACGAGGGACAGTTTCCCGGGATATCGAGCCTGCGGTGAAAACTCCCTCTCGGGCCCGAACTCTGCGGAAAAACCGCCGCTTTTCGGACTGGCGAACGGTCCAATCGCATAAAACGATGTTACAAATCCGAGGCGGGCAAAACGATCGGAAGCGCCCTTCGCATTTCCCTGCTTTATCAGGATGCTGGCCTCTTCGATCTCCAGCCTGGCGCGAAGAAACGAACTTCCACTGACGGCAGGGCACGCGGACAGGGCCTTGAACGCGCGCAGTCCCTCTTCGAAAAGTCCCGGATGGGAAACGAGCTCCGACACTCGGAATATGGACGCTTCGGCTTCAACGTTTGAAGTGAGCCGGGGCGCAGAACGCGCGATGACTGCCAGTGCTTCAGCGTATTCGAGGCTGTTTTTTTTCTGAAAATATTCCTCCGCGGGGAAATCATCGCCACCAGATACACCTGTGAGATATGCCAGCACGATAACAGGCACCGTAAAAAGGAGTTTGATTATTTTTTTCTTTGACGCCCGTATCATTGATGTACACAATTCACCGGTAATTCATCGGCACAAGGGCCCGCACACGCGTCCCGCCGCTTCCGAAACACTGCGGCACGCGAAGGAAAAAGGAAAGCATAAAAAGGGATCGGACAGTCTACCATGAAAAAATTATTCCGTTACGCGGTTTTCTCCACCCTGCTCTGCACGGCATCCTTTATCACCGTTCCCCATTCCCAGTCGTCGGGGCTTTCGGCTTCTGAATTTGAAAACGATTTCAACAATCCTTTTTACGACGCGTTCACCCTGTACTACTACAAAAAAAACAGGGAGGCGAAGCGGGCCCTGCTCGATCTCACCTCGCAGGAAAGGTACGCGCTTCACGCCCACATCAACTACGGCTATGTCGCGGAGCGTGAGCGGGATTTCAACGAGGCGGAGAAGTCGTACAAAATGGCCCGGCAGCGCGGCGGATTCATTTCCCTGGTGTACCTGATCGGCCTCTACGGCAAAACCGGCTCGCACTCAGTGCTGGAAACCTATGACTGGTGTGAATCCGCTTCACCGCGCGACAGCTCGTACTGGGTGGATTATCAGCGTTCTGTTTTTTTCCTGATGAATAAAAACACGCAAAAGGGGCTGTTTCATCTTGTACGCGCGGTGGAGAATGGCTTTGCAGAACACGGGCTTCTCACCGCCGATCCCGCCTTTCGCGAAGTATCGCATGAGGCAGCCTTTAAAACAATAGTGGCGGCCGCGAGGCAGAACAGGATCAGGAGAATGAGCCATCGGAAAGCCCTTGAGCAGGACGAGGACGATCATTTGAAAAACAAGCCCTTCGGCCTGTCGAAAGACCTTCGATCCATCCTCGCAGGGGGCCCGGCCGCTGTGATGAGGGAGGAAGACTCACTGAAGCGCATGCGGGCGCAGGCGAAGGAAGTCCGCGACAGGGCCGTGATCACCTACTGGCTTGCGAGGATCAGGGCCGCCAGGCGCGATTCATCCGGGGCCAAACAGTACCTTCGTGAATTTGACGCGATTCTCGATTCAGGCGAAAAAGACGTAACCGGATTTATGAAGCTCGTCAGAAAGTACCGGGCCGATCTCGTGTCAAACGACCCGTTCCTGAAGGCGGTCGGTGTTCGCTGACTTTCACTTTCCGATGCAAAACCGGCTGAAGATCGAGTCCAGCACGGTATCGGGCGTGATCTCCCCGGTGATTTCCATCAGCGCGTCGATGAGCTCCTGAACCGCGAATCCCGTGATTTCAGGGGGCTGCCTCATACGCAGGCATTGCCCGACGCCATCCGCCGCCTCGAGCGCTTTCTCCAGCAGCGAGGTCATCCTGAAATCGGCGATGAAAAAGTTTTTGAATTCCAGGTACTGCGTCGAAAGTCTTTGCTCGATTTCCCGCTCAAGCTCATCCAGCCCCTCCCCGGTCTTCGCTGAAAACGCCAGCGCAACGGAGCCGGTAGCGCGTCCGATATCGTCCAGGGCCCTGACTCGCCCGTCGCCATTCACCAGGTCGATTTTATTGGCAAGGACAATGATTTCCCTGCCGGCAAGCGACGGGATGATGGCCATGTCGGAATCCGTAACGCCGGTGAAGGCGTCGATGACCAGCAGCACGAGCGCGGAGGAGGCGATTTTTTCAAGGCTCATTTCGATGCCCTTCCGCTCGATCTCACAGCCGGGGGTATCGATGCCTGCGGTGTCGAACAGGTTGACATGGATTCCCGCGAACTGAATGGTTTCCCTTATCAGGTCGCGGGTGGTGCCGGGAATGTCCGAGACGATGGCGCGCTCCGCGTTCAGAATCATGTTCAGGATGCTTGACTTGCCGACGTTGGGCCTGCCGACGATCGGAATGTCGACTCCCTGCACCATCCTCTCCCCGCGCCTGCACCGTGCCAGGATGTCGGAGATCGCCTCCCGGACATTCGCAAGGCGCGCGGCCGCCTGGTCAGGGCTCACGAACTCGATGTCCTCCTCGATGAAGTCAATGGCGCACTCGATGTCGGCCTTGAGCAGAATGAGGTCGTCGCGTATGCGGTGAATGAGCGTTTTCAGCGAGCCGTGCATCTGCTTGAGCGAGGCGTCGAGCTCCCATTCGCTCCTCGCGCGGATGATGTGGTTGACCGCCTCGGCCCCGGTCAAATCCATTTTGCCGTTCAGGTAGGCGCGCCTGCTGAACTCTCCCGGATCCGCCATGCGCACGCCGAAGCGGGAGCAGAGGACGAGAATTTTTTTCACTATCAGGGGATTCCCGTGGCAGTATATCTCAGCCATGTCTTCCCCCGTGAAGCTCGAAGGCGCCCGGAAATACACGGCGATCACGTCGTCGATGATGGCATCATCCTGCCTGATCCTTCCGTACACCGCTGTGCGCGGGGCAAGCGATTCCGGCCTGGAAAACACGGAGTGAAGAAGTTCGAGGGCGCGTGAACCGCTTATCCTGATGATGGCGATGGGGGAGTTGAGGGGCGGAGTCGCGGGTGCGCAGATGGTGTCATCAAACACGGCGTGCAGTCATCCTGGAAAGAGTTTGGACGCCGCGCACCGGCGGCGGGCGGGATGGTGTCTCCGCCCGGGGCGCCGGATTTCAGCGGCGCGGGCCTCAGGGCCTCGTACCTACTTGTTGGGCGATATTTTCACCTTTCGGTAAATTCCCTGACCCTCGCTTTTCGTAATGACGCGGGAATCGTTCTGGAGTGTCAGGTGAATGAGCCTGCGCTCAAAGGGATTCATCGGTTCAAGCACCCAGGGCTTCCCGGTGCGCGCAACCTTCATCGCGATTTCCTTTGACATCTTCCTCAAAGCCCTTTCGCGCTTGGCGCGGTATGACTCGATGTCAAGGATGATCTTCTTTTCGGTTTTCGTCTGGTGGTTGACAATCAGATTCACGATGAACTGCAACGACTCCAGGGTCTTTCCCCGCTTTCCGATGATGAGCCCGGAAAACTTGCTGTCGATTTCCACATACACCTTGTTTTCCCCTTCCTTGAGATCCTTGATTCTCCCTTCGATTCCCATTTTACTGAGTATGTTCAGAATGACCTCGGAGGTGAGACCGCCCACGTCGGCGGTGTTCTCATTGTAATAGATACGCACCTTGGCGGAGCGGGAAACGCCAAAACCGAAAATCCCGCTTTTTCCCTGGTCCACCACTTCAACTTCCACTTCGCTGGAATCGGATATGCCGAGTTCAACAAGCCCTTTCTTTATCGCGTCGTCCGTGGTCTTCCCTTCAACTTCTAATACCTTCATTGTATACCTCCCAATAAATGATGTGGGATCATTTATTTATTTAGTGTGCGGGCCGCCCGCGCCCCTGCGGAAACGGACGACCCTTCGCTGTCGTCGCTTATGCCTTCGCACCTGACTTCGCCCTTTTATTGACGTAGAGCTGGTGCAGGATCTGAAGGACGTTCTGCATAATCCAGTAAATGATAAGACCTGACGGCATGTTCCAGAAAAGCACGATAAAAATGAGCGGCATGATCTTGATGAGCATCTGCTGCTGCGAAGAATCCGCTCCGGGCGTCATGCGCTGCTGGATAAAGGTGGTTACCGTCATGATGATCGGCAGTATGTTGAGGTTGAATCCGTGAATGTGGAACACGGTGTCCGGCAGCGAAAGATCATTGATCCAGAAAATGAAAGGCGCCTTCCACAGGTCGATGCAGTTGACCAGGGCGCTGTAGAGCGCGAAGAAGAAAGGCATCTGGAGCAGAAGCGGGAGGCAGCCGCTCATCGGGTTGACCTTCTCCTTCTTGTACAGATCCATGATCTTCTTGTTGAGCACGTCCTGCTTGTCCTTGTACTTCTCCTTGAGCTCGTTAAGCTTGGGACTCAGCTCCTGCATTCTGCGCATGGACTCGGTTGACTTTATGGTCAGAGGGAGCAGCACGATTTTTGTTATGATCGAAAAGATGACCAGGGACCATCCGAAATTCCCGAACAGGATGTTGATCTTCATGAGGCACCAGACCAGAAAATCCCTGATGGGTTCGATCATCCAGTTTACGTCCGCGGCGTCCCTCAGCGAACCGTCTACGGCAACCAGCTTTTCCTTGTTCTTTTCCCCCACATACACCTTGAACGAGCGGTTGACGGAAGCGCCCGGCTGGAGCGGGTCGATCGGCACATACATGCCTGTCCTGTACCCGCTTTTCGCCCTGCCTTCATGAATAACGCCCGTCCCTGAAAACTGCTGGGGCACCATGATCAGCAGAAAATACCGGCTCATGAGGCCCGCCCATCGGGCGACTCCCCGCTCACGGACATTCTCCTGCTCGTTTGAAAAGAGCCCGCCACCCTGAGAGCCCCTTTCAAAGCTTCCATCAAGGTGGTAAATGCTGGAAAGGCTGTTGTACGTGTTGTTGAAATCCATGGTCGGACCGAGAAAGTCCGGAGTGCCGACAATCATGCAGTTGTTGGGAATCCCGATGGGGCTTCTCCCGATATTTTGGAGCCTGTATTCAAGATTGAAATGGGAAGCCCCCGCCTGAAACGAGTAATGTTTCTCGATTTTAATGCCGCCGCCCTGCTGGGATTTTAACACCGTGGAAAACACCACCGCGTTATCCCCGGACCTGTTCATGTCCCAGATGGCGGAGCTCAGCGGACTTGACTCATTGAACTCCGACTCGCTCTGGAAGACGCCCATATCGAGCATGGTGTCAGCCTTGATGCCGTACCGGTCGAGAGCGCTTTTTTCCACTACAAGCTCAATGCGGCGTCCGTTGTACTTGTAGATAAAGCTCTTGATTGAGCCGCCCCGGCTGGTAAAGGTGACATCGTAGATGTCGGTTGACAGCGAGACTTCCGCTTCGGAAGCGGCAGTTGACTGTTCCACCCTGAGACCCGGGGAAACAGCCGCCGTCGCCGCGGCTGGCTGCGCTACCGGCGCCGAGGGCGCTGGCGCCGTCTGCTGAGCGGGCGCTGTTTGGGGCGGTTGCTGGGGAGGCGCCGGCCTGAAGACCATGTACCAGAGAATCCACACCCCGAGGGATAATGTTATTGCCAGTAAAAATTTTTTATCCATAATATCTCCATAATTTGCACGCCGGGAACCGCTCTTCTTTCCCCTGGGGCACAACTCCAACTGGTGGCGCCGGGAAAGAAAAGAAGAGATGTCACTCGATCGCACGGTTATTAACAGGCGGGGGAAGGGGCAGCAAACAGGGGATTGCGTCGTTTTTCGAAACAAAAGGGATACTGACACCCGGGTCAGGGCACCGGATCGTACCCGCCTTCACAGAAGGGATTACACCGAAGGACGCGCTTCAACGCAAGACAGGTCCCCCTTACGGGGCCATACCGCTTCAGCGCAATCATCGCGTATTCAGAACATGTAGGGTAAAACCTGCACGATGCCGGCAGCACGGGAGAAACACACAGCTTATACATCCTGACAGTGAGGATGAACAATGCTCCAATCGCTGCGCCTGGATTGAGGTACCGCATCATGGGAGAATCCCCTTCTTTTTTAGCAAACGCCCCATGTCTGATTTAATTTCGGCGTATTTCATCGTTTTAAAGCTGTCCTTTGGCTGAACAATTATATAAAATCCCTCTGTAAAATCGGGTAAAATATCCCTGTAGATCGATCGAATAATTCTTTTTGCCCTGTTTCTGGCTACCGCGTTTCCGTATTTTTTCCGAACGGTCACCGCAATTTTTGATTGTTCCGGGTTTCTCGTTGTCTCTCCACTCGTATCAGAACAGCCACTCCCGGTTTTACCGCGGCGAAGAACTGTGATGATTACCCCAGTACCTGCATACTTCCCGCCTTTTTTTATGACCTCCTGAAAAAGCTTTCTTCCTTTGAGCGAATATTTCCTTTTCACGAATGTGCGTTATAGTATGTTATTTGGGTAATCTCTTCTCATCCGAGACCGTCAGCTTGTAGCGCCCTTTCAGTCTTCTCCTTCTCAGCACTTCTCTGCCCTCGGGTGTGCTCATCCGCGCGCGGAACCCGTGTTTTCTCAGTCGCTTGAGTGTGCTGGGCTGAAACGTTCTTTTCATTTCTGTCACCTCTTCGATTATATAGTCTTAACAAAAAACTGTTTGTTATATATTCAAATTAATTGAATCTGCACGCCGAAAGGGAGCGCGCCACTGCTGGCATAAAACAGATTTGGCAAATAGTCACTTGAGGGAATAGGAGGCCATTCTGTTTTGGAATTTACGCTAAGCTATAATGGTTAAATTTTTCCCGCCGCGTGTCAATACAATTTTTAGAATCCAGGGATTAATCATATCATCACATGTTCTTTTTTCATGAAATAATACCTCTTTACAAAAAAATGAGATGATAAAAAAAGAGAAAAGTTGCGAAAATTGTGCAAAACAGCCTTTTCCGGAAAACGTACGAACTCCACCACAATGGATAGAAGAATAATACAGACCGTTATCGGCAGTGAAGGCGCGGGGAAACGCCTCGATTGTTATCTTGCCGCAAGGTTTACCTACCTGAGCAGGACGGGATGGCAGAGGGAGATTCAGGAAGGAAAAATAACTGTCAATGGCATGAACAGCGCTGATCGCAGCAGGAAGCTCCAGGAGGGCGACACTGTAAGCTATGATGGGCGTGGAATCGAGGAGCCCCCGGTCGACATGTCATATTCGGTGCTGTTCGAGGACGACCATCTCATTGCCGTCGCCAAAAGCGGGAATCTGCCGACGCATCCCTCCGGCAGGTATTTTCACAACACCCTTTTAATGGCGCTCAGGCAGAGCATGGGCGTTGAATTGCACCCCCTGCACCGGCTTGACCGGGAAACGTCCGGCGTAATTCTCTTTGCAAAAGATTCCCTGACCACTTCACGTTTTCAGCGGGCACTCACCCGTGCGCGGAAAACCTACATTGCGCTTGTTGAAGGTCTTGTATGCGAAAAGGCTTTTGATGTTGACATTCCCGTCGGATACGATCCTGCTTCTGCGGTGCGCAAGAAGAGGGTAGCCTCTGAGAGCGCGGCGGAAAGTGCGTTCACCCGGATTGAGCGGATCGCAGCCTTCGAGGACACTACGTTGATCAGGGCGATTCCCGCAACAGGAAGGCTCCACCAGATCAGGGTGCATTGCGCCTGGGCGGGGCATCCGATAGTCGGCGACAAGCTCTACGGGCCCGACGAGGGGCGATTTCTCAGGTTCATCCGGGGAGAACGTGAAGACGGGCCGCCCGTGTTTCACAGAACGGCGCTGCATTCCAGGAAATACACGTTTGAGCACCCTGCGACAGGAGAGATAATTACGGTGAAGGCGCCCCTTCCTGATGATATGAAACAGCTGATTGCATCCAAAAAGGCGGCGAGATCATGGCAGATCCTGTAATTCCCTCCCGCGCGAAACTCTTTGTGGGGATTCTCGCTAATTCCGACATGATGGCGGAAAAAGCCGAGGGCGCCCTCATGAAAAAATACGGCGCGATCGACTACAAAACAGCAAAAATACCCTTCACCCATACGGATTACTACAAGACGCTTGGCTCCAACCTGTTCAAGGTGCTGGTATCGTTTGAAAAGCTGGTAAGGAGGGAGGAGATTGTGCGCGTCAAGCTCTTCACCAACGATCTGGAATCCAGAATATCCGGCAAAGAAAAGCGGCGCATCAACATCGATCCGGGTTACCTGACGCTCTCCAACGTGTTTCTCGCGTCGTGCAAGGAGTACTTCCACCGGGTGTACCTTGACAGGGGCGTATATCTTGAAAACGAGTACCGGTACGTGGGAAGGCGCTTTGAACCATGGGACTGGACCTATCCCGACTACCGCCACCCCGAATACCTGAACTTCTTCTACACGGTGCGGAAGCGCTACCATGACCAGTTGAAGCAGGGCAAGGGGTGAATTCATAATATGTATTGACATATCAAATTTATGTAGTACAGTTTACAGGCCAATGAAACGGAAAAACGATATACGGAAAAAGAGACGGGAGAAGCGGCAGGAACGGGAAATTTCATCCATCCCTCCGGATCAGCGGATCGCAATAGAAAAACAGAAAGCCCGTGATCTTCGACACAGCCCCTGGTGGAAAAAGAAGATATCCGCGGGCGTGTGCTATTACTGCCGCGGGAAATTCAAGCCTGAAGAGCTTACCATGGACCATCTTGTGCCCCTCGCCCGCGGGGGAAAATCCGAGAAGGCGAACCTTGTTCCGGCCTGCAAGGATTGCAACAGCAAAAAGAAATACTCGCTTCCTTTTGAATGGGAGGAATTCGTCCGGCGAAATAAAAATTCAGGTGGGGATCGGGAATAAGGTCAGATGGCAGACAACAACGGTCGGGTTGAAACCGTAAAACAGGGTGAAGTGCTGATCCGCCAGGGACAGGAGCCTGAGTTCATTCACTTCCTGCACAGCGGCAGCCTGGAGATACTCTCAACGCCTCAGGAGTACGAAGGCCTTGATATCGACATCATGCTGTCCCACAGCACCAGAGTCGGCGTGATCAGGGCAAAATCGCTGATTTCAGGACTGAGCATTCTCTTTACCGAACCTTATCAGAAATCGATCCGGGCGCTTGAGGACTCACAGATCACAAAGTATCCCATCGGGGAGGGAGGGTTCACCCAGATCGCGCAGGAAAACATCTCTCTTGCGATTACGATCCTGAGCCATCTGAGCCGCAGGCTCGAGCTTTCGTTTTCCGATTCCACGAAGGTGAACTCGCTGTACCAGAACATCGCGCGGGTCAACGACAACTTCGCACTGATGATGAGGGATATTCTGGGCGGTTGCGGAATCGAGCGGCTCCAGACACGGGCCGACATGGTGCACAAGCACTTCGTCCAGAACGGCGGCGAATTTCCGTCCATGTATGACGCCCGATTCCTGATCGCGGACAACTCCAGCATCCTGAAAAAAAAGTACGATTTCCCCGGCCTTCCCCTTGAATCGCTTATTGACACCCGCCTCGATTCGTTCCTGAAAAAGCTGCTGAAGGTAAGCCCGAACGTGCTGGGAGCGATGATCAAAGAGGACCATACCATCGGCACATACATCTTCGAGGTCCTCTCCGAAAACCTTCTCAAGGTGCTGGACCGGATAGAGGCCATCTCAAACGAGATCAACGAGGAGCTTTCACAGCTTTTTCACGCGGAAGACAGCTGGGCATATGTCCTGTGCGACAAAGACGCGTACCGCCAGCTTTCATCCGCGGGGAAGCTTTCCCCTGATTTTCTGAAAAACCTGATCGCGCTGGCCGGGAAACTCAACGCCATTTACAGGGACACCTCAGGGGATGAGATTGCGCGCAATTACGACGGGCTCCGGAAGCTCCAGGAGCTCTTCAACGCCTGCAAGGACGCCCCGGTGAAAGTCCGCGGACCGGAGGAAACGGAACAGGCGCCCGGGGAGCCCGCATCCAGGAAAGGGGGTGCCGCGGTTTCTCTGTACAAGAATTCCCTGTCGCAGATTTTCGAGTACTCGCTCGTTGACAAGGAGTTTCAGAAAAACCTCCTCAAGATGTTAAACGATTTCAAAAAGATGAAAAATCCCTTCGACACCGAAACTGAAGGCAGAAAGGTCCGCCGGGCGCTGGCGAAATACTTCTGGGACCTGTACGGCCAGGTGTTCGTGCGGAGCAAGAGCGATCCATCCATTCCCCCGCCTGCGAAGCTGCTGCTCCACTTCGGATATCTTGACGATGATCTGATGGAGGAGTTCCAGATACAGGAGCTTCACGACCTGATGACCAAGTCGTCCGAGAAGCCGATGTTTCCCATCTACTACGAGGAGGAGTTCCTTACGGGTATTTTCAATGCAAAAGCGCAGCCGAGCATCAACGAGATGGGGCTCACATACGAGGCCTATCTCAAGGAGATGGAGAAAACGATGAAAAAGGGCGAAAGCCTTCGCCCCGGCACGGAGCATGACCCGGCAAACAAGGTCATCTACGAGGTCAATCACCGCGTCGCCAACACCGTCTCCGTCTGCTCCGGCTCGACCGCGACGGCCTTCCCGATCCTCACTTCGATGATCATGAAGGGAAGCCCCGCAAGCTTCCACGTCTCCAAGAAAAAGCTCGAGTCCATCGTATCAACGCTGCGCGATGTCGACTTCGGCGCGTTTTACCGGGAAACAGTCGCAAAACTCGGCGAAGCGAGGGAAGTGATCGAGGAGGAGGTTGTTCCCAACATCATCATCCTCCCGTCTCTCGGCACCAAGACGATGCTGTGGCAGGAGCTTGAGGGGACCAATCGCAAGAGCAGGGGGCGGATCGTTGTTCCGGCGCTGTTCATGGGGGACCTTTTGAAGAGCATGGCCCATACCATCGCGTGCTTTCGCTATGAGCTGAACCGCTCTATCAAGGGAGGGCAGTGGCGCGATCCGATCGAAGGGGGGCTCACGGGAATCTACCTGGATTACGTGCAGTTCTACAAAAAGAACTCCAAGCTTTCGATAGAGGCCAAGGAAAAAATAGGGGAAAAATTCAAGAGCATCAGGGACGACAGGAACAGGTTCGCGGACGATTACATCC
>CAZPZJ010000011.1:0-8180 GCA_964591055.1 uncultured Leptospiraceae bacterium | reverse complement strand
GAAAAATTCAAGAGCATCAGGGACGACAGGAACAGGTTCGCGGACGATTACATCCTCTGGGTGATGTATGAAAAGGACGGCATCCCCAAGCTCAACAACGTTGTCCGCGAGATTTTTTACAAGAACATCAGGTTCAGGAAGGAGATCAGGCAGAAGCTCGAAACTATGCCGGCTTTCAGCGAGATCGCCAACAGGTTTAAAAACGTCCACAACCGCGACCTCGGCACATTCAACCGGAAGTTCCGAAAGTACGCCGACGAAAGCGGGAATCTGCCCGACCAGCTCAAAAAATACCTCGATTACCTTGAAGGATAAAACGGCACACGGTCCGCTGAACGCGGAACATGTCCTGCGTAAAGGCGATGGAACAGAAAAAGCAGGTTACAGGCATCATCCAGATTTACAGCAAAAAATCGCGCGACCAGATTTCCAGGATCGGGGAGAGGATCGCCGGTTCCGTCGGACTTGCCGCGATCACCGATGACGTAACCTCATGCGTTGACGAGCTCATCAAGAATGCGGTCAAGGCGAATTACAAGTTCCTTCTGATACTCGACCGCATCACGGGGAAGATCAAGGCCCGCCATCCCGAAAAGGACGTTTCGGAAATCAAGCAGGAGATCTACGACCTCATAAAGGACAAGGACGCGTACGATGAGCTCGCCGCGGAAATTCTTGCGCAGGAGGATATTTCCGAAACGGTCAGGCGGATACTCAACCAGGAAGGGAAATATCTCGCCATCCAGAACAGAATTTACGAGGAGAGCAGGAGCTACACCGAAGACGAAAAGAGGGTGATATCGTATCTTTCCGACTTCATACACATGCGAAGAGAGCTCAAGGAACGCAACATAAAAATCCTCATGAAGATCGAGGGAGACGGGGAATTCATCTACATCGAAGTGACCAACACCGCGCCCATTATGACACAGGACCTCAACAGAATCTACGAGAAGCGTGACGAGTACCGTCAGTACCGGGAAGATGGGCGTGAGCACGAGTTTTTCATCAACAACATCGACACGTCGGATTCGGGATTCGGCCTCGGTTACGCGAAAATCGACAGCTACCTCGCGGCGATGGGCCTTGTGCCGGAAATGTCGATCACCATCATCTCGGCCAACAACACCACCGTCCTCATGAGTTTGCCTATCGCAAGGCTCCTTGAGCACGCCAGCCAGACCGTGCGTTGAGTTCGCACGCCGCGCGTCAGTACAGCAGGTAGGGTGCGCGGTGCCGCCTGTACTGCCTGATCCCGTCGCGTATCTTCTCCTCGAAGCGTTCGTAATCCAGCCCCGCGTCGATTGATTTCCGGAAGAGATCGGTCCCGGCCAGGTAATCCACCCAGTAGTTCGCCCCGCCGTGCTTCCATTGAAACCGGGGGTGCCTTTTCTTGAGATACGAGACCATTCGGTACGACACTTCGATGGGGCTGAAGCGCCCCCCCGCGTAATGCATCTGAACGCCGCCGCAGCGCTTTCCCTGGTACAGCGAGAATGTCGGCTGGAATACCACGGGTCTGAACCGGAAGTTCTGCATTCCCATGGCGTTGAGGTCCCGGGCGGTTTCCACCGGGTCCATCCACGGCGCGCCGATGAACTCGAAGGGATTGGGGGTCCCACGCCCTATCGAGATGTTGATTCCTTCCATCATTACGACGGCGGTGTAGACGATCGCGGAACGGTAGTCCGGAAGATTGGGGGAAGGGGGAATCCATGCGAGCATGGTCTCGTGAAAGTACATGTCGCGCCGGTAATTGGTCATCGGCACCACCCGCAGATTCACCTTGCCGGCGCGCCTCCCCCGGTAATATCGGGCAGCCTCCCCGGGGGTGAGATTGTAGATGAACGGTGCTGGAAAGGCGCTGATCTCCCGTGAGTAGAACTCAGGATCGAGATCGGGACCGTCTATGCCGAGAAATCCGATGGGATTGGGCCTGTCCAGGACGATCAGTTCCGTACCGGTGCCGTTGAGCGCGTCCATCGCGAGCTTGAGCGACGAGACATAGGTAAAGCAGCGCATTCCCAGGTCCTGCACGTCGAAGATGACCGCATCCGCAACCGAGAACATGCTTCGCAGGGCCGTGACATCGAAGTGATGGAGGTTGTACACAATGACGTCGTGGCTCTTGTCCACATGAAAGGATTCCCTGTCGTATACGTTCTGGTGGCCGTAAAGCCCGTGTTCGGGCGCCATCACGGCGGCGATGCAGATTCCCTTGCGGCGAAGCTTGTCGATCGCGTGCCGGAATTCCCTGTCGACTCCGGAGTGATTGGTGATGAGGACCGCCGTTTTACCGCGGTATCGCCCGGCCTCATCGTTGATGAAATTTTCAAGCCCAAGCACGATATTCGAGGGACTGCCGGGCGGCAGATAATACCGTGCCGGTCCGTTCGCCGAGGAGCAGCAGAGAACAATCCCTGCGCAGATGATTGCGGCCGCCGGCCGCAGGGCGAGCCGTCTGGAAGGCGGGTTTCCCGGCACGATTGACCTCATTGATTGCAATTCTCATGACAGCGCGTTAACCGACTGCGTGCGCCGTTGCACCTTTGACGCTTTCCTCCAGAATTTCAAGAAAAGAATGGCTCTCGGGCTTTTATTTTGAAAAGAATAATCGTACTTGACAATAAAAAGGCGTTGCCCGATGGTTATCAAATCATTTTGGCGGCCTTGCGGTGCGCCTGATGTCAATGAAAGGGATGACTGCCTTACAGAATGAAAGTGTGTGATGGCGTGTACGCCTACATCTGGCGCGGTTTTTTTGAAAACAACTGCAACATGTATTATTTCGGAGAACCGCTCAACATCCTGTTTGATCCCGGGCTCAAGCACCACCTTGATCTCCGGTTCAACGAGCTGAAAAACGACGGAATCAACCTCGACGACATCAGGTACGTAATCAACACGCATTCCCACCCGGACCATTTCGAGGGCTCCGAGTACTTCATGAACAGGTCGGTGCCTGTCGGGATGCACAAGGATGAAATCGTATTTTTAAACGAGGTGGGGCCGCAGTTTTTCGCCATGTTCGGCATGCCGTTTCCCGAGCTGAAATTCGACCTTCAGATGGAAGAGGGAGAATGGGAGGTAAACGGCGTTCGGCTTGAGATTTACAAGACGCCGGGCCATTCACCCGGATCCATGTGCGTGTACTGGCCTGATAAAAAAGCGCTTGTCTGCGGGGACTTGATTTTCAGGGAAAGCGTAGGCCGTGTTGATTTCCCGGGAGGAAGCGGAGAGCAGCTCAAGGAAAGCATCCGCCGCATGTCCAAACTGGACGTTGAGCACCTCCTTCCCGGCCACATGGAGATGGTCGAAGGCGCGGGCGACGTGCGGAAGAATTTCGACCTGATTGAAAAATATTTTTTTGCTTTGATGTAATGCGCTGTATACTTGTAGTTCATGGGGCTGTAGCTCAGATGGGAGAGCGCTAGAATCGCACTCTAGAGGCCGTCGGTTCGATCCCGATCAGCTCCACAGAGGGCGGTCCACAACGGACCGCCTTTTTTATTGCTTCGCGTTCAGGGGCTTGATCACCAGTGAGTATTTCTCCTGCTCCCTGCCGAGCTCAAAAAACTGGATATCGGAAATGCGTGATCGTGCGAACTCGGAGAGCGGGTTCATGGAAATGCCCATTGCGGGCGCTACATGCACACCGTTCTGCAGACATGTGCCGGCGATCCCCGTAATCTTTCCACAGCGATAATCCCTGTTGTAGCGTACGCTGCCCCGCCAGAGAGTCGAATCATCGCCGGATACACGGTAGGATGTTTTCGTGAAGAAACTCCTCTGGAAATAGCTCTTCTCCTTCAGAAAGGGAATCTCAAACGCTCCCCGGTGAATGTTGCCCCATTTCCATTTTTCCATATAGGGCCCGCGGCGGGTGTTGAGAAACTTGAGCGATTTCAGGAATGCCCGGTCAAAGATGGCGCTTCTGTTTTCAACGGCATCGGACGTTTCAATATCGTCAAAAAAAACATCCGAGTCGTCCGAGAGAATCTTCGCGAAGTTGTCGGTAAGCAGGTAGTGATACTCCATGACGCTGAAAAGATCGTCCCGCAATTCGTCTTTTACGGTCTCCTCGATCATGGTGCGCAGTATCACCTGGTTGAGCGCGGCGGGGATCGAGTTGCGGTCCATCGAGAAGTCCCAGTTCTTGAAGTAAATGCGGCACAGGCGCGCGGAGGGAATTGGAACACGGTCGAGAATGGAGTAAAACACCGGTGCGGTGGCGCGCGCTATGGACGACACGGTGTTGCGCAGCAGATTCTTGACCTCCCGCGGCCCTACAAGTGAGCTCACTGATGAAAGCGCCTGCTGCAGGGTTTCCTGCCTGGCGCGGTCCCTGTGGTGAATGAACGGCCGAAGCGGTGCGGGCTCGCGGTCGAACATGCTTGATCCCGCGATGAGCGTATCGCGCCGCGAATCCACGGTGAAACGGCCCAGATCTATCAGCATGGGGTTTGATCCGCGCTCCCCGTCGAATATGATTCCGCGCCTGATGTCCCTGGAAGGAATCTGTCCCGCGTAGGCGGCGGTGGACGAGCCGTTCGAGGAGAAAAGAAACACCTTGGGCGGACACTTCATCTTCTGCACGCTTTTTACCGCCACATCGATCGTATCGCTGAACGGGTACGCGAACATGGCGGCGATCTCCGAAACATCGGCGCGCAGGTATGTCAGGCTGATGACATCGGGATTGATAGTGTCGGCGAACAAATCGCTGACCACAGGCCAGCCGTCCCTGAACCGGAGCGTGACCGGAAGCGTGCGCGGGTCCTGGCCGCGCTCGTTGATGGTGATTGATGCGGTTTTCTGTTCGAAATCCTTCCATCTGCCCGCATTGAAAAACTGCGTTTTCCCGGACTCTGTCCGCACTTTTTCACGAAAATAATCCTGGGTGTCGGCGGCGATGTTGAAGCATGAAAAATCCAGCGCGCGGTTTTTCCCCGCGAAGATGAACGGAAGGCCGTTTGCCGTCACTCCCGATATATCCGATCCCGAGATGTTCAGGCTCACGGGATACCATCGTGGAAAGGCTTCAAGCCCGCTGTCGTAGCTGAACGCGCTAATCGCCCTGCCGTCGTAGGTCATGGCGGCCGGGAGGAAAAACGCGTAGCCGGACAGGAATGGCCCGACAAAATCCACCAGCGTATTCCGTATCTCCTTGATCAGCAGCACATTGCTTTTGTCCTGCTCCGGATAGTAAAATGTCAGATTATCAGGGAGCAGCCTTCTGATGCGGGCGCTGTTTTCACCGGGTGGAATCAGAAATACCTGCTCGACATTGCTACGAAACGAATCGAACCAGTCGAACAGAAGCAGCAGGGATATCACGTCCTCGGACGTCCAGTCGGTGATGGGCAGGTTGGGGATATCTATTAGGGCCCCCATTTCATGGTGCTTGTAGAAGTTGATGCCGCGTACATAGGAGCTCAAATAATCGGAATAAGGCGATTCCAGCCGGGAAACGAGTTCCCGGGCGTCACGCGCGAATCCGATGAGAAGCGAGAGGCGGTCCATCGCCACCCCGGAGCTCCCGATGATGGAGGAAAGCGTACCGCTGGCCACGGCGCGGTAATATTCGATCAGGTAGAGGCGGTCCTTGGCATGCAGATATCCGAGCGCGAAAAAAGCGTCGGAAGCGTTAGAAGCGGTCACACGGGGAATGCCGGCCCGGTCTCGGGTAATCCTTATCTCGCCGGCGGTGTCGGCCCGGATAATCCCGTCGTAGCTCACCTTCTTTACGAAAAAAAACATGCCGACAGTGATCGCAACGCCAACCAGGGCGACACAGGCGGCCGCGGAAACGTAGATGATCTTCTTCTTCCGTGTCATGGCAAGAACGCCGTCCGAGTATTATCGAAAATATCGTTCATAGAACGCGGGCGCATCCGGCACGGGCGCGCGCTTATCCGTTAACACGGGCGTCGAAAGATGTAAACAACTTTATTGGGGTGGCGAATCGAATATGGGAGCGGATCATGATTCTGAATTCGCCGCGGCGCGTCAGTTTCTGATGGACACGGAAGAGTCGGTCAGCTCGACCTTGGTGTACGAGTCGTCAAGAAGGGTGATAAAGCGGTTGAACGATCCCGTTACGTCAATTCTGGTCTTTCCCTTTTCAAGTCGGGAAAGGGTTTTAAAATCTTCCTTTTCATAAATATTTCTGGCGTAGATGTAGCATTCAACCGTTCCCTTGGGGGACGGGATATTCGCCATGATGCAAAATTCGTAATCGATGTGGTTGGATTTCACCACGTCCCTTACCAGGACATTATCGATTACCACGAGCTTGTCACTCAGGTTGCTGAGGATCATGTACCGCAGTGCGGGATTGTCCGTAGCGTCGTGCTTTTCCTTCTCCTTGATGACATCAGCGATGGATATTCGCTGCTTGAAGAAGCGCAGGTAACTGTTGTACGTGCATGCAGCCTGGCATGTGACAAGGAGGATCAGGAAGATGGATAGTTTTTTCATATGAATCTCCAGAGAATCATTGGATAAAATTAATCCCAGCATGAAGTTAGTAACCTGTTTATTACCCTTATTCCAAGGGTGTTTTGTCAAATAGTCTTTTTCTTTAATGAGGAAGAAATTCATTAAGAAATACGATAATTTTAATTGACATTAATTAAAATTATTAGCATGTAAGTTTATAAGTTTTTAAAAATAACTTTTAATTGGGGGAATTTATGGGTATTGCATCTTTAGTTTTAGGTATTGTCTCGCTCGTTTTTGCAGTATTAATTCCTGGTTTTCAAATTTTAGCCGCCCCCATTGGGATTGTGGGTATTATTCTAGGCGCAATCGCGAGAAAAAACCTGTCCGCGGCAAATCAACCCACAGGGGCAGCTACAGCTGGTCTTGTAATGTCGATTATTGGTACAATTCTTGGTGCAATATTATGGTTGGCATGTGTAGCCTGTGTCGGTGGATTAGCGACAATGGGAACAATGAAGTAATAAAATGCATCCTGTTCTCGTACACTTTTCTTTGTTTAATCGGGAGATAATCATTGGTACATACGGCTTTATAATGATTATCTCCTTTTTAATTGGCTCAGTACATGTTTTACTCCTTTCCATAAAACTGAATTACTCAACCAACAATATACTTAATTATTTATTCATTCTTATCGCTGGTGGATTCTTATCATCACTGATTGTTGGATTTGTTTTCTATCCCTATCAATTTAATATTTCAAGTGGAAATAGTATCACGCTTATTAGTTGGGGAGGTCTGATTGGAGGCATCGTTATAATTTTTTTAATTGGGTATTTTTGGAAAGAAAACATTTTACATCTTTATGATTTATTTATTCCTGGTTACGCCTGTGCGTTGGCAATTGGGAGGATCGGGTGTTTTTTTGCAGGATGTTGTTACGGGAAGCACACCAATCACTGGTGGGGTATCACTTTCTCAAACAGCATGGCTCCTGCTTCGCACGTTGTTCAGCCTCTTGTTCCTGTTCAACTGATCAGCTCTCTATTCCTTTTTATATTAAGTGGAATTCTTACTTTTTCGCTGATTAAAAAATTTAGCGACAGGGGTTATACTTTCATGTTGTTTTTATTTTTATATCCTATTTTTCGATTTATCATTGAGCATATGCGTGATGATCCCCGTATATTTTTTTTTGGTTTGTCTGACGGACAGAGTTGTTCAATACTGTTGCTTCTTTTAGGCATTGCTCTTTTCTTATATAGAAGAGGTTATTTATTTCAATCTATCTGTAATCATTCAATGCAATCCTGACCTCTTTTACATCTTCTCCAGCGGCGTGTACTTCTCCATGAACACCTTGATTCCCTGGCCGTCAAACTGGATGGTCAGCTTCACATTGTCGCCACTGCCCTCAATTTTCATGATCCGCCCGCTGCCATAGCGGGGATGCCGGACGCGGTCGCGTATTTTGAAGGACGAATCATCGCTCCGATCGGGAGATGAAGAGGGCGGTGGCGTTTCAGTTTGCGGCCTGGCGAAAGCCGTGCTCCTCGCAGGCTGCCCAGAAAAGGAAAAGCGCCTCGGCTCAAAACCGCCTCCGAAGTCCTGAACGTACTCCACCGATTCCGTGATATGCTCCGGAATTTCATAGAGGAACCTCGACGGCTCCCGGAACTCGATCTCGCCGAAGCGCCGGCGAAGCTCCGCGCTGGTCATGTACAGCCGCTCCCGCG
>CAZPZJ010000010.1:0-35331 GCA_964591055.1 uncultured Leptospiraceae bacterium | reverse complement strand
TCATGGCTCCGTGACAGCGATGATGTGTTGACCTCGGATGAGAAAAAGCGTTTGCGGAGAGCCCGCGCCGAAAAAGGCGCCGTCAAATGGAAGGATTTAAGATCAGATGCTTGATCTCATCTTTAAAAAGTCAGCCGCAAGGTATTACAGCAAACTGCCGTCGAATATACGATCAAGGCTTAATGAAGTATTCGATAAGCTCACCCCATCGGCCGTATCCTCCATATCCTCTCCGCGTACTCCATCACCGCCCTGTCGCTCGAGAACTTGCCCATGTTGGCGGTGTTGAGGATCGATCTTCGCGTCCACTCGTCGCGGTCGAGGAACACGCGGCCGACTTCCTCCTGCGCCGAAACGTATGCGCGGTAGTCGGCGAGGAGAAGGAAGCGGTCGCCGTGGTCAAGGAGGGAGTGTGCGAGCGGCGCGAAAAGGCCCGGATCGCCGGGTGAGAAGAAGCCGGAGCCGATCATGTCGAGTGCTTGTCGGAGCTCGGCGTCGCGCTCGTAGCAGTCCCGCGCGCGGTAGCCTCGCGATCTGAGCTCGCGCACCTCCTCGATCGTCAGCCCGAAGATGAAGATGTTGTCGCGGCCAACCTCCTCCATGATCTCGATGTTGGCGCCGTCGAGCGTTCCTATCGTGAGCGCGCCGTTGAGCGCGAACTTCATGTTGCCGGTCCCCGAGGCCTCCATGCCGGCGGTCGAGATCTGCTCGGAGAGGTCGGCGGCCGGGATGACGCGCTCGGCCTGCGACACGCAGTAGTTGGGCAGAAAGACCACTTTCAGAAGATCGCGCGTCAGTTCGTCCCGGTTGACCGTCTCCCCGATGGCGTTGATGAGGCGGATGATGAGCTTGGCCGCCGTATAGGCGGGGGCGGCCTTGCCGGCGAAGATGACGGTGCGCGGCACGTGGGCGCCCGACGGATTTTCCCGGATGCGGTTGTAGAGTGTGACGGCGTGGAGTGCGTTCAGAAGCTGGCGCTTGTACTCGTGGATGCGCTTGACCTGCACGTCAAAGAGCGAGCGCGGGTCAACCGTGAACCCGGTGCGGTAATTGATGTAGCCGACGATGCGCTCCTTGTTGGCCTCCTTGACGGCGCGCCACTTTTCCCTGAAGGAGGAATCGTGTGCGAGGGGAACGAGCTTCTTCAGCTCGTCGAGCCTGGTGACCCATCCGGGGCCGATTGCGCCGGTGATGAGGTCGGCAAGCCCCGGATTCGCCTGCGCGAGCCATCTGCGGGGCGTGATGCCGTTGGTGACGTTGGTGAACTTTCCGGGGTAGAGCTCGCTGAACTCGCGGAATAGGTCCTCCCGCAGGATGCGGCTGTGAAGCTCGGCCACCCCGTTGACCGTGTGGCTCCCGACGATCGCGAGGTTGGCCATGCGGACGCGCTTTTCGGCGCCCTCCTGAATGATGGAAAGCCGCGCGATGACGTCGGGGTTTCCGGGGAAGCGCCTGTTGGCCTCCAGGAGAAATCGGCGGTTGATCTCGTAGATGATTTCCATGTGGCGGGGCAGCATGCGCGCGACAAGCTCCACCGGCCAGGTCTCAAGCGCCTCCGGAAGCACGGTGTGGTTGGTGTAGGCGAAGGTGCGCACGCAGATGTCCCAGGCATCGTCCCAGCCGAGCATCTCCTCGTCGAGCAGGAGGCGCATCAGCTCGGGAATGCTGATCGCCGGGTGGGTGTCGTTGAGCTGCACGGCCACCCGTTCGGGAAACTCGTGGAAGTCGGTTTTGTTTTTCCTGAACCTGCGCATGATGTCCTGGAAGGTCGCGGCCACGAAGAAGTACTGCTGCTTGAGCCGCAGCTCCCTGCCCTGGGCAACCTCGTCGCTGGGGTAGAGCACCTTGGAGATGTTCTCCGACATCACCTTGGCCTCCATGGAGCCCATGTAGTCCCCCCGGTTGAAGTCCTCAAGGTCAAAGTCCTGGCTGGCGAGCGCCGTCCACAGCCGCATGTTGATGACGCTGCCGTTGCCGCAGCCGGGGATGATGATGTCGTTGGCCATCGCCATGATCGATTCCCCGTCGGCCCAGCGGTAGCGTGTGACGCCGCCGGCGTCGGCGTAGGCTTCGCTCCGGCCGTAGAAGCTGACCCGGTAGAGAAATCCGCGCCGGGCGAACTCCCACGGGCTTCCGGCGCGCACCCAGTTGTCGGGGCGCTCCACCTGCGCGCCGTTCACGATCTCCTGCCTGAAGATGCCGTAGTCGTAGCGGATGCCGTAGCCGTAACCGGGGATCTTCATGGTGGCCAGCGAGTCCATGTAGCAGGATGCAAGCCGGCCCAGCCCTCCGTTTCCAAGCCCGGCGTCGTTCTCCTCCTCGGCAAGGTCGTCGAGCGTGAAGGGAGCTCCTTCCAGCGCCGCCTCGCACTCGCTTTTCATGCCAAGGCTCGTGACGTAGTTCATCAGGAAGCGGCCGGGCAAAAACTCCAGCGAGAGGTAGTACACGCGCTTGGCCTTCTCGTCGTAGTACGCGCGCTGCGCCGACAGCCACTGCCGCACCAGCCGGTCTCTCACCGAGTAGGCGAGGCCGTTATAGTAGGTGTCCTTCCTTGGAGGAGAGAAGTCATTGCCCAGGATGGTCATGATGTGGCGGTGGATGTCCTCCTTCAGGCCGCTCGATTCATCGCAGGGATTGTCCTGGATCGCGTCACGCCGGCTTTGTTTCGCCATGGTCTGCACCTCCCTGGTTTGCGTATTCTGCGTGGTTTCATGGTGATCGATGAAAATAAATATGTATACAGAATAATACACAAAATAAGCAGAATATTTCAATCAAAAATTAACCGCACAGGAAAGGCGGCCTTTGCTTCCCAATAATTTTGGTGATATGAGATGGAAGGGTATTCCGGATTGCACATGCCCGTTTGCTGCTGGTTTCATGGTAAAGGAAGAAATTGTTGATAAATAGTATTCTATAATATGTAATAGAGGTGATGAAAGGAGCCGGCGAATATGTTGCTTAATATGCTGTCCTGTAAAACGGGGCAAGGCTATATGTGAAACAAATGAATTTAATGGAAACTCTTTGCGATACCCTTATTGTATTATCCTATTCAACGATATAAACAGGAATTGTGAGGTATATGCTCATGAATATAAAGAAAGTCACGGAGGGGAAAAAAGATTATATCGATCTGCTATTGCTGGCGGATGAACAAGAAAATATGGTAGATAAATATATCGAATGCGGTGAAATGTTTGTATTGGATGACAATGGTGTAAAAGCTGAATGTGTGGTTGTTAAAGAAACAGACGGCATTTATGAGCTAAAAAATATTGCTGTTAAACCCGGATGCCAGCGAAAAGGCTACGGGAAGAGCCTGATCGAGTTTCTGTTCACTTATTACCCTGATTGTGAAGCTATGCTTGTTGGAACCGGGGACAGCCCATCAATTCTTAGTTTTTATCAGAAGTGCGGCTTTACACAGTCTCATCGTATAAAAAACTTTTTTACTGACAATTATAACCATCCGATGTTCGAAAATGGAAAGCAACTTGTCGATATGATTTATCTGAAACGGGAGCGATAAATTCCATTTTTATCTTTTGCCGGATTCAAGGGAGCCCGGAGAAGGATTTTTACGGAGTGGTGAAATCCGGGAAGCGTGCGCCATCTTTCACGCGGCGGTACGATTCACAAAGATTTTCAGTACGTTTGCGGAAACCTGCGATTGGAACTGTTAATTTGTATCGAAAAAATTTGAAATAATAGTTGACGGCTGGTCCAATATTAATTAATGACTGTTCATTAACAATATGGGTGGAGAACAGGGTGCATTATCGGGCGGATCGGGAGCCGGAGCGCCCCTTTCAGGACCGGAACAATGGGTGAGAGAAAAAAGAACGGAACACAAAGGGAGCTGATCCTTCAGCAGTCAAACAGGCTTTTCTGGGACAAAGGATATACGGAAACCAGCATGAGGGACATCGCGAATGCCTGCGGTTTCAGGCCCGCGAACATCTACAATTTCTTTGAATGCAAAGAATCCATCCTCTTCGAGAACCTGCTGCAGGAAATGATTGAAATTGTCACCCCGGTGCGACACCTGAAGGACGACGTGAACGCTGATCCTGTTGAGTCGCTCCGATTCTTCATTAAAAACCACGTTGTCCTTACTCTCGGCGAGAAGAGCTCCTCGAAGCTCCTTTTTGATGTTGGACTGAAGAACCTGTCGGAGGCCAACAGAAAGAAAATCATCAGGCTCAGGGACGAGTATGACGCAATCGGCGAAGCGATCATCCGCAGGGGTGTCAGTAAAGGGGTTTTTTCTCCTGTCGATGAAAAGATTGCGGTATTCAGTATCGCTTCAATCATCGCCCGTTCAAGAATTTGGTATTCACCAAAAGGCAAATACACCGTGGCCGATATTGTTGATTTTATTTTTAATTTTACGATGAACGGAATTGGCGCAGGGAGAAGATGATATTGCATATAAACTATTTCAACAGGTGAGTGAAGGGAAAAAATTTTTACACGAAATATGAATGGTCGTTCATTAATATGATGTTGCTCATATATACTCAAACGGCAGGATGATCAAAATGTATTCATGGAAAGGGAGATGAAGCATGGAATATAAAAACATTATGGTGCGCCATAAGGGAACTGTCATGCATATTGTGCTGAACAGGCCGGGGGTCCTGAACGCGCTGAACCGTTCCCTTGTGGATGAATTGGGGCATGCTGTCGGCATGATCGGTGTCGAAGGTTCCGCAAGAGTGCTGATTATTTCCGGGAGCGGGGGGAACTTTGCCGCGGGGGCCGATGTCGCACCGATGATCGATCTTTCGCCTGTTGAAGCTGAGGCGTTCTGTTTCAATGACGTCTTTAATGCAATAGAGGCGCTTCAGGTGCCAGTCATCGCGGCGATAGCGGGATTTGCCCTCGGGGGCGGGATGGAGCTTGCCCTGGCGTGTGATTTCAGGATTTGCGGGAAGAACGCAAAGATGGGATTTCCCGAAATCAAGCTGGGTATTTTTCCCGGTGCCGGAGGAACGCAGCGCCTGCCACGTCTTATCGGAGTGGGGAGGGCGAGGGAGATGATTTATCTCGGCGAGACCATTGATGCGGACACCGCGCTGCAGTACGGCCTGTGTAATCGTGTCGTTGCGGGTGATCCGGTTGATGAGGCCATGAGAATGGCTGAAACGCTGGTGTGCCGACCTCCAGTTGCTCTTGCCCGCGTCAAGGAGGTAATCAACTTCGGCATGAACGCGGGACTCAGAGAGGGTATTGCATTTGAACAGGCTGTATGGGCTGATCTGTTTTCAACAGTTGATCAGAAAGTAGGTATGCAAGCGTTCCTGGAAAAACGGATGCCGGATTTCCAGGGAAAATAAGGAGGATACTATGAACGATGCAGTAATAGTTGCGGCGGCAAGAACGCCAATAGGGAAACTGGGGGGCGCCTATAAGGACAAGGGTGCACTTGATCTGACGATTCCGGTTATGCAGGGACTGGTGGAACGCGCAGGGATAGATCCGTCAATAATTGATGATGTGATATGGGGCTGCAATTACCAGAAGACAAACGGTGAAAACAACCTCGCACGTGTGGCGCTGCTGAAAGCGGGGCTCCCTTTTTCCGTGCCGGGCATTACCGTGCACCGTAACTGTACCTCGTCGATGTCCTCGGTGCAGATGGCATATTACCAGATACGTTGTGGAGAGGCCGATGTCATCATGGCAGGCGGCACTGACAGCATGAGCGGCGCCCAGTATACAGTGGAGAAGATGCGGTACGGCTCAAGGATCGGGCATGTGGAACTTCGTGATTCCATGTGGGACTCCCTGACCAATCTCGGAGTGGGCCCCGCGATGGGGATAACTGCGGAAAACCTTGCGGAGAAATACGGGATAACCCGCAAAGAGCAGGATGAACTCGCACTTCTCAGTCAGCAGCGTGCGGTCAACGCGATTGACAGCGGTTTCTTCAAGGACGAGATAGTGCCCTTCATTAAAAACGGAAAGAACAAAACTGAAGTCATTGACACTGACGAATTCCCCAGACGGGACGCGAGTATTGAGTCACTTGCCGGACTCAAACCAAGTTTCAGGGACGGGGGAACCGTCACTGCGGGCAATGCGTCGGGTATAAACGATGCCTCTGCCGGTGTAATACTGATGTCGGAAGGGAAGGCCTGTGAACTTGGTATTCCGGTGCTCGCGAAGATTACCGCCACCGCCACAACCGGCGTGGAGCCGGAAATCATGGGAATCGGGCCGGTGTCGGCATCGGAGAAGGCACTGGAAAAAGCGGGAATGAAACTATCTGACATGGAACTTGTGGAGCTGAACGAGGCCTTCGCGGCGCAGTACCTCGCCTGTGAAAAGGCGATGGGTCTTGACCGGGGTATTACCAATGTTAACGGCAGCGGTATCAGCCTGGGCCATCCTGTGGGGGCTACCGGGGTGCGGATTATTATTTCCCTGATTTATGAAATGAAACGACGCAACCTCCGTCGGGGTCTTGCGACACTCTGCGCCGGGGGCGGAATGGGGACGGCCGTCGTTGTAGAGAGAATACAGGAGGGGGGATAACTATGGCACTCAATCCGCTGGTGGACTCGCGCGATGTCAGGTTTGTTCTCTTTGAGATGCTTGATATTGAACGGCTCTGTGAATTTGAGAAGTTCTCGATGTTCGATCGAGATATGTTCGAGTCGACAATTGAACTCGCGGAAAAAATTGCCGTTGAGAAAGTGTACCCCATCAACATGGCGGTCGACAAACGCGGCGGCGCGAAGTATGACCCGAAGACGAATAGGGTGACATCTCCACCGGAGTTCCGTGAGGCGATGGCTGTTTTTAATGAAGCATGTTTTGCGGGGCTTGCGGTTGATCCTGAATGGGGAGGTTCGGGAATGCCGGAGGTGCTGTACCGCTGCATTCTTGAGTATTTCTTCGCGGCAAGCCTCGCATTCACCATGCATGTGACCCTATCCGTGGGCGCGGTGAATCTTATCAACCATGGCGCCCCGGATGAACTGAAGAAGCTGTATCTCTGCAACATGGTGTCGGGGAAATGGGGCGGGACAATGTGTCTCACGGAATCCGATGCCGGCAGCGACGTCGGTGCCCTGAAGACGAAAGCGGTGAAGCATCCTGACGGGACGTACCGCATTACGGGACAGAAAGTGTTCATCTCTTCAGGGGACAATGATATTTACGAAAACATAGTCCATCCGGTTCTTGCGCGCATTGAAGGTGATCCTCCCGGAACAAAAGGGATTTCCATTTTTCTGGTGCCGAAATTTCTTGCAAATCCTGACGGCTCAATTGGCGGGCGCAATGACGTGGTGTGCTCTGGCATCGAACATAAAATGGGCATCAAGGGTTCTGCGACCTGTACGCTGAACTTTGGTGATAACGGGAATTGCGTGGGATACCTTATGGGAGAGGAACGGGAGGGGATGAAGATCATGTTTCACATGATGAACGAGGCCCGGACAGATGTTGCGGTTGAAGCGCTGGGTGTGTCAAGTTCGGCATACATGCATGCGGTGACCTACGCGAAAAACAGGATACAGGGAGCGGATGTCATGAAAAAGGATGGCGCCGGCGTTCCGATTATCAGGCATCCCGATGTGAAGCGTATGCTTTTATGGATGAAATCGAATGTCGAGGCGATGCGCATGATCACGCTCTATGCCGCGAGCCTTTCGGATGTAGGACACGGGGCGGGGGGTGATCAGTCGCGGGAGGCCCTTGAACTTCTTGATTTCCTTATCCCGATATGCAAGGCGGGAAACACTGATCTCGGCTGGCTCATTACGGGCGAGGCAATCCAGGTGTACGGCGGATACGGGTACTGTTCGGATTACCCCGTTGAGCAGCTTGCGCGTGATTCCAAGATACTCGCGATTTATGAAGGCACAAACGGCATCCAGTCTATCGATCTCACGATGAGGAAACTCCTCATGAATCCGGACATGAAGCTGTATCGTCTCTTCAAAAAAATGGTAATGGACACCATTGAACGGGCTCACGGAGTCGTGGATACGAAGCTGATACAGGCATTAATTGAAGGGCTTGAACGGATGGATGAGGCCGTTTCATTCCTTATGACGCTGAAGGATGGACACAGGATGGAGGCTGTCCTTGCCGCCGCTACGCCATTGCAGCAGGGGTTCCGGATGCTTGCTCACGGATGGATGCACCTCTGGTCGCTGTCAGCGGCCATGCCGAAGCTGCAGGAACTTGCCGGCAGTCTGGAGGGTGCTGAACTTGAAGCGAAGGTAAAAGGCAATCCGGAGCTGGCCTACTATTACGGGAAAGTACTCTCCGGAAGGTTTTACCTGGGAACGGAATTCAAAAAATTCAACGGCATCCTGGACTATATCCTGTCCGGAGAAAATGCCGTGGCGGAATCATTCGGGGAAATATTTACCGGGGCCACGGATGACTAGCCGCTCTCCATAAGAGTAGCAAAATGGAGGAAAGGTAATGGCGATGAAATAATCAAAGGATTATTTGAAGTCTTTGTACGCTCAACCTCGTGATGTGCATGGTTGAAAAGCGGGTTGATAACGTGGAGGAGTATCGTGACTACCCGATTTCATGTGTGGTCCCAAACGATATGGACGGTATTACATGCATAACGGGGAGGCCGTTATGTGATACGAAAAAACTGGAACCGGGAACCATTAACCGGGGGAATAAGAAATCAAAAATGAATTAATCGGCACTCGTGGTTGAGGGCGGCGGAATGAGGGGGGTATTTTCCGTCGGCGTGCTTCACGCGTTCGGGGAAATCGGCTTTAATCCCTTCGATCTGTATATCGGCGTGTCGGCGGGGGCATGCAACCTCGCGTCGCACCTTGCGGGGCAGAACAGCAGGAACTTCGATATTATTATGCGGTATTCTTCAACAAGAAGGTTTATTAACCCGTTACGATTTTTCCGCGGCGGGCACTACATGGATCTTGACTGGCTCTGGGACATCACAATACGCGAATACCGCCTGGACCTGAAAACACTTTTCGGCGGTCTCGCCAGGGATAGTAAGGAATTCATTGTTGTTACAACCTCCATGAATACCGGGAGGGCGTTGTATCTCCAGCCTGATGAGGTGACTCTTGAAGAGTATCTGAAGGCGTCGAGTTCGCTGCCGGTCCTGTACCGCAAAATCCTGAAAATTGACGGTGAAGCGGTCACCGATGGAGGCATTGCCGATCCGGTCCCTGTCATTGAAGCATACCGGCGGGGCGCCCGCATCATCACTGTTATCCGGTCACGGCCCGCCGGGTATATAAAGAAAAAAGAAAGGTTCGGGCCCCTTTCGATATCGGACGCGGAGTTTTTCATCGGCATGGGTATACTGATTTACGAGGGGTATGGCCTTACTGAGACGTCACCGCTGCTTTCGGCAAACTATCCGGGAAACATCATGCCGGGCAGTGTGGGGCCGGCTATAGAGGATACGGTTATCAGGCTGTCCGATGAGGGAGAAATCCAGGTTAAGGGGCCCCAGGTAATGTCCGGATATTACAGGGACAGTGAGGCCACTAAAGCTGTCTTTACGGAAGACGGATTTTTTAAAACCGGCGATATCGGCCGTGTGGACGAGAAAGGCAGGCTCTATATTACCGGCCGTATTAAAGACATTATCGTCACCTCCGGCGGAAAAAATATCTCTCCCCAGAACATTGAGAATTGTCTGAAGCAATCTCTATACATTGAGCATGTGTCGGTGATCGGCGACAACCGGAAATACCTGTCAGCGCTGGTTGTCCCCGCTTTTGAGGAGCTGAAAAAGTGGGCCCTTCTGAATGGAGTCGGACATGCCGATATCGCAGAGCTTGTGGACAATGAATGTGTGCGGGCAATGTTTGAAGAGGAAATTCAGTCCCGTATGTCAGGATACTCGCGGGTAGAGCAGATACGGGCGTTCAAATTGCTCACTGCAGAGTGGTCGCAGGAAACGGGAGAGCTTACGCCAACCCTGAAAGTAAAGCGGAGAATCATCGAATCGAAATACGCTGATGAAATTGAACAACTATACCGGGAGAATTAATGCTGACCGGATAAAAAAAGGAGAAGATAGTATGGATATCAATGATATGAACACAATCGCTATTATCGGAGCGGGAAACATGGGGCATCAGATGGCGGTGCACTGCGCACTGTGCGGATTTCAAACAACATGCACGGATGTGAATGAGGCGGTGTTGAAAAAAGCGGAAAGTTTTGCAGTGAGCTACCTGAAGGGGCGTGTGGAAAAGGGGAAACTCCCGGCTGAAGAAGCTGAGAAAACCCGGAACCGCCTCCTCTTTACTTCCAGTCTCAAGACGGCTGTGGAAGACGCTGACTACGTTATTGAGGCGGCGGTGGAAAATCTTGCGATAAAACGAAAGCTCTTTTCCGAGCTTGATGCGCTGGCGCCTTCCCGCGCGATTCTCGCGACAAACAGCTCGCGTATCGTCAGCTCCCGCATCGCTGATGCCACAAAACGTCCGGAAAAGGTATGCAACCTGCATTTTTTCAACCCTGCGCTGGTGATGAAACTTGTGGAAGTGGTGAAAGGGCCGCACTGCGCTGAAGATACGGTGAAGGTTTCATATCAGCTCTGTGAAAAGCTCGGCAAGGTCCCGGTGATGCTCAATAAGGAGATTGACGGGTTCCTCCTTAACAGGATGCTTGGCGCCCTCGCGAAGGAGGCCCTCTGGCTTCAGGAGATGGGCATTGCGAGTTATGAAGATCTGGACAAAGCGGCGGTGTACGGCGCGGGCCATCCCATGGGTCCCTTCCGGCTGATGGACCTTACCGGGATTGACCTTGAGTATATAATGCGCATGGAGGCGTTCAGAAATACCGGGGACCGGAGCGACCTTCCCGCTCCATCGGTGGTTGAGCGTTATGTGAAAGGGGATTTCGGCGAAAAGAGCGGCAGGGGATGGTACGAATACGGTAGGAAATAAAGTTTTCAGGAATATAATCTGCACCCAGTACTGCTTCAAAATGGAGTTATGGTGCCGGGTGTAAAAGCTGTTCACAAGTGGGGCGATACATCACCTCACTCCTCCCGCTGCATCGACTCATGTGGATTTGTAACACAATCCGGGAAGACATGTCCCGCCGAAAGGCGGAAGTCCGGGTATTCCACATTATATCCACTCATGGCCGTGCAGCATGCCGCGGCCATGTCCATTCACAATCGGGAAAGCAGGGGGCCGCATTTACCCTGACGTAAAAATGTACTTGCTATTCCGGTGGATTCCGGCCTTCAATTTCCGCATTGACGTCTCGTCCCGGGCACAGTCCGGGGAGCACCTGCGCGTTCTACGGAGGGAAATCGATGAAGAGAATCCTGTCGGCGCTACTGCTCTGCCTCTTTGTCACCGTTATGAACATGCCGCTGGACGGCCAGTCACAATCCCTGAAGATCATCCTGGACTACCGGTTCGACGACGGGTACTTCTCCCGGCACCCGGAGCGGAAGGTCCCGCTGGAATATGTGGCGAGGCTGTGGGAGGGAGTGCTGAAAACCCCGCGGAGCGTCGCGGCGGGAACTACGATGACGCTCCGTGTCAATCACACGGACACAAAAACCACGAAGGTCGCCTTCGACACCGCGACGGACGGCTTCGTCATTTTCGTGTATGCCCACGACTACGCCCGGGAGGTCGATGACGACGGCAAGCCCACGCCGTCGACGTCCAAGGGATACGGATTCAACTACGGCAAAAACCTGGCGATGGGGTACCTGACGATCAACACGAACGCGCCCCGCCCGTGGTTCTTCGACGCGACGCCGGAGACCGCCGATGACATCCCCGTCTCCGACCACTTCGATCTCATCACCACCCTGGTCCATGAGTTCGGCCACATCCTGGGATTCTCCAGGAACCGGCAGGCGCCGCTCGTCAAATCCTTCGGGAAGCAGGATGAGCGTTTCCGCGGACCGGAGGCGATGAAGCTTAACCAGGGAAGGCCGGTCCCGCTGGAATTCGACAGCTCCCACATCAGGGGGGACTGGTGGAGCGACCGGCACCTGGCCGTCCCTCCCATCGACCGCTACGCCATGCACACGGGCGATCCGGTGCAGGGGTATCGGGCGCTCATGACCGCCCTCGACGTGGCCGTCATGGCGGACATCGGTTGGAAGGTCGATTACACGGCCGTCCCCGGGGATCCGTACTTCATCATGAGCGACAGCAGGAAGGCGGACGTTCAGAGTCACTTCGGCATCGTCAAGAACAGGCTCAATCCGGTGGGGTTGTGGGTTTTTGACAACCGGGACACAGCCGGCAGCGCCATCGTCGGGTATCCGCTGCGTTACTCTCCGCCTAAGGGGAAGATCGGCAGCATGACGTCGTTGTTCAGGGAGAATGAGATTCAGGTGCCGAAGGGTGGATGGCTCTACTGCGTGCCCCGGCTGAAAAACAGCGGCGCCGGCGGAAAGGAGAGCAATCGCTATACCCTGATGTTCGATGTGCGGCTGCCGAGGGAGAACACCTTCTACTGCCTGTATAACACCAATCCCTTCAGCGAGAACGACGGTGAGTGCTTCATCAGCAGCGACGGTTTCTTCGGGATCGGGAGCGCCTACAGCACCCGGAAGATCGAGGCCGGCCGATGGAACCGGCTGGGAATCGTAATCGACGCCGATACAAAGAGCCGCCGCTACTACATCAACGGCGCATTCAGCCACGAGGCGAGCGACGTTGAGATGGACGGCCGGTTTTCCATCTATAACGAAAAGGCCCGGGTTCCCGTATTCAGCTTCTTCGGCGATGACGACGGGGAGGACGGCGACATCGACGTCAAGCGGCTCGTAATATATGACCGCCCGCTGAACGACAGCCAGATGCAGAAACTTGGCGACAGCGGGAACAGTGTTTTCGGGCTGTAGGGGTTTTTCACAAGGGAGATGTCGTGTTCACAGAAGCAGTTTTGTGAACGGCGTTTGCCCTGCGAGGAGTTGTTTCCGGGGAAGGGATGAGGTTCCTGCTCCTGGCAGGGGTGAGGGCGGGGAAGGGGCGTGGCCCCCGGCAGCAGTAATACACGGAACCGATCGTAAAGATCGGTTCCGTGTTGAAAATGCTGTTCATGGAAAAGAGTCAATCGCAATTGTTATCGTGTTTTCGACCCAGAGTTGTGCCATGCGCCCGATAGCATTTATTTGTCGGGCCGTATTCGGTAATGTTGAATATTTCCCCCCATGGGTCCCACACCAGCCCGGTTGCGGCCTCGGCTCTGAGGCGTACATTTGTCGCGTCACCGGGCAACTGGACAGTATAAGACCAGCCGGCTGTTTTATTCCCGGAATTATAACTTTTTTCCTCGGATTTGCCGGAGGCATCCTTTTGCGTCCAGTTGACGAAGAACCTGGCGACGTAAGCCCCGGAGTGCCGCATCTTGACGAATCCGTTCGGATACTCGACGCAATTGGTTTCCCTGTAGTTTGTCGAGGCCTGGATCGTGGCAATCTCGTTGTTCTTGAGGAACGCGACCGTATACGATATTGGAACGCCGGGGTTATTTTTGTCATAGATCGCGTTGGTGCTTATTACATTGTATAATTCGTCGAATTTATCAGGATTGCTCAGCTTGGCCGCTTTCGCGGGATTACCCCCGATTGTCACCACTTTAAAGGAAGAATTTTTCAGTATTTTTTCATAGCGGGCGTCGATTGTTCCTTCGATCTTTTTCGACGTTACGTAGGTGAGTGCGGCCTTGAGATCACCCGATGCCGCCGAAGATTTAGTATCCATGCGGATGAAAATCAAACGCCCATAGTTGACGCTCTTTATGTACGCCGGCGGCGCGCTGTTGCTGATCCCCAGCCTGTTCAGGTCGTTCACGGTGACGCCTGTTGCAAACACATCGGATGGATAATTGGGAGAATTGGCCGTTATGGTATAAAATCTTTGCTTGAAAAAGGCAACAGTGGTGGATTGCTCACTGCTTGCCTTGAAATTCAAATCCGTTGAAACCTTGTTCTTCGCCCATTCCGCGACAAATCCGAGAGACAGGGCCAGTTGATCGTTGGAGTATGCCCTTTCAAGGGACATCTGGCTGTCCGCGGCGTTTGTATATCCGCTGGGAACGCTTGTTCTGAACCAGTTGTCAAGAATTCTATTCATGTTCTGCTGGAAGGAAGAGTAATCATATTTATCAACCTTGACTACACCGCCTTTGGTCATGCCGGGAAGGTCCACGCTGATCGTGACTGACGATCGCGGCAGGCTGATGAGTGTCGGCTGGCCTTCGGCGAGCTTCCTGTCCGCAATTATCAGTGCTCCGGGAAACACCACGCCGGCGGCCGGATTGAAAACGGTGATGTCATCGATCGAGCTGTTGCCCGAGGGGGGGATCTTGTTGTCTTTGGATGTGCATATGATAACCCCGTTCGGACTGCTGCTTCTTGCCGGGAAAGATTCCGTTGAACTTGTCGACTTTAAAGATAACAGGGTTTTGGGATTGTACTGTAGATTCCCTATAAACCGGTCTATCTCCGTGTCGGCGCCGACATCGCCCGAGAAAGCGATTGTCATCCACACGATACAGAACGCGAGTATAAATGTCCGAACTGCGATATTCATTTGTAACCCCCAATACTATTTATATGTTTTGTAATGTATGAAATGCAAATAAAAGTAAACTGTTTTGTCAATCTATATTTGCAGTCAACGGATATTCTTCAGGCGGCCGGAGATTTTTTGCGGTAGAAAGAGGCGAGCGCCGTTTGTCGGAACAATGCCACCGGCATAGCGCGGCAAGGGAGAAGGGATTTGACACAAAAAGTAAGAAAAAGGCATGACAGAATGTTTCATGAAGGGTTCTGTATATTCGTCATGTCTTTCGTTCCAATCAGCCGATAGGTTGTAATAACAGGACGGAATGGATCGCTCCAGAGATGGCGGTTACGAGACACAACAGACTTCGCACAATACCCCCCTTTTCTCTCTTCAGTGAAGAACAGTTCATGCGCATCATGGGATCGACGGAGAAGCTCGCGTTTGCCAGGGGGGATGCGATACTTGAGGAGGGCGCGGAAAACAGCTATTTCTATTTCATCCTGGAGGGGGAGGTCGAGGCTTTTATCGATTCCGGGAAAAAGAAGATAAAAAAAGTCGCGGAGTTGCGCAAGGGTAACTGGTTCGGTGAAACCTCGCTCGTTACGCGCTCCAGCACCATCGCGCTGGTTAAGGCCGCGTCAAGAACGAAGGTGCTGCGGATCGACTCGGGATTGTTTATAGGTCTCCTCGATGCCAATTCCGCCGCACGCAGGTTTTTTGAGGAATACGCACAGAGGATGCAGATGCGGAACCGCCTTTTCCGTACGCCGCTCTTTGCCAATGAGAATGAAGAAGTAATAGGCATGATAATCGACAAGCTTTCGGTGAGGAAGTATAATAAGGGCGACGAGATAATCCGCCAGGGCGACCAGGGTGACGAGTTTTTCATTTTATGCGGTGGATCTGTCGGTGTGTACCTGGACGCCCCGGGCGAGCGGAAATTGATTACGACCTTGAGTGCGCCGAATTCTTTCGGCGAGCTTGCCCTGGTATCGGACAGGCCAAGGGCCAACTCAGTTGTGGCGAATGATGGTGTCACGGTCTACACCCTGCGCAAGGATGATTTCCTTCCGATAGTGAAGAGGGACTGCGGTATTTTCGACAGGCTGCTGAACCAGATTTACGAACGACAGAGGCCGGTGAAGAGCGGCGACATCACCATTACCGAAGAGTGGAAGGGCGGGGAGAGGTTGTTCGTACTCCGCCAGAATGTGACCGGCCAGTACATGCGGTTCGACGAAAAGGCGCTGTTTGTCCTCAATGAGATGGATGGCTCAAAAAGCATCCAGGAGATCGCCGTTTCCTACTTCCAGAAGTTCCGGGAGATCGGCGTGGGCTCCCTGTTGCAGATGCTCCCGATGCTCATAGAGAAAGGCTTTGTGGAAATTCCGGAACTGCGCGATGAGATGAAAGTGGCGAAGAAAAGGACTTTTCCCCAGAGGATGTACGGGATTTTGCACAAGGTGTTTTTCCTCAACCTGATCAGTTTCCCGGCGGAAGGCTTCATGAAAGCGCTGTACAACGTCGTCGGGAGCATGATCTTTTCAAAACCGGTGTATGGTTTCATGTCCGTGATCACCGTTACCGGCCTCTCTGTATTCGTGTACAGATCGGCAACAGGCGGCATTTCGCCGGGCGGCATTACCGCAGCCGGCTTTGTATCGATTATCATCATGTTCCTGCTGCATGGTGTGTTTCATGAAACGGCGCATGCCCTGACCGCCTTGCGGCACGGGGTAAGGATCGGTGATTTCGGACTGGGCCTTTTCCTTGTAATATTCATTACTCCCCATGTCCGGACTACCGACATGTGGATGATTGATAAAAGGCAGCGGATCGTCATCAGCGGGGCAGGGCCTTTCATGACCGCCTTCATAAGCGGCATGGTCTCACTGGGTATCTGGGTCCTCCCCGGCGAGGTACGGGCCGATATGAGCATGTTCGTTCTCATGGGCTATCTTATCGTTCTTGCTTCCCTGAATCCGCTTGTCCTTTCGGACGGATATTATATGCTGATGGATTTCTTTCAAATACCCGGGCTTCGGTTCAAGTCGGTCCGGTTCATCCGATTTGGTCTCTGGAGGGCCATAAATAGTGGTTTACAGAAAGAACATTGGATATTATTATTATACAGCCTGTTTTCACTTTTTTATATTACGATGGTATTAATTTACACTGCGGTTGATTTAAGGATCAAGTTAAGCGAGTATTTACGGCCCCTCATGGGTCCCTGGTTGTCGAGTTCGGTTTCAAATTTTATTGTTGCGATAGTTTTTGTCCTTGCGATGCTTTCGATTGCAAGGCCGCTTTTCGGTAAAGCCGGAGAAGGTGCTGATGTTCTTTAACGTAAAATTTCACCAGGGGGAGATATATGGAGTCAAAAAACATTCAGGAATTGATTGCGAAGCTGGCTGGCAATTCGGACTTCCGGGAATCTTTTCAGAGTTCGCCGGAGGAAGTCCTCGATGATTGCGGAATAAAATTCACCGCCGCCGAGAAGAAACAGATTCTCGATTATATTAAAAAAATCGGAGTGGAGAACCTCGAGGAGCGTATTTCCGCATCGGGTTATCCCGGGGTCCCTGGCGGCGGTGTTCCCGTTTGCTGACAGGCCGTAACGTGTTTGATGATAATAGATCTTCGTTTTATCGCGGATTTTATCGCATATACTGAGCGAGTATTTTTCAACCCGGGTCATCCCGCCGATCCGGTTCTTAAAGCAGATCTGCAGGATGTTCTTCGACTTCCGGGAGAGGTGCTTCAGCAGCGGCCGATGATGCAGATGCCCTGGCTGGTCTACAGGGTTGCCGGAATCTGTGGCGGCGCCCCGGAGCGCGCTTTCCCGCTCTGCCTTGCAGTATTTCTCTTCAGCAGGCTTATCACCATTGTCGACGACATGCAGGACAACGATGAGATGCGCTGCGGTGAACGGGCTTACTGGGTTCTCCATGGAATATCGAACACCGAGCTGGCATCGCTCACCCTCCTGTCCCTTTCGTACCTGTATATCAATTCCATGCGGGAGCATCTTTCCGAAAGCGCGGTGAGCGGGTGCGTCGAGCTCTTCAGCGACATGTTCCTGAAGACCACCGAGGGACAGCGGCGCGATATCGCCCTCTCGAAGGACCTTGAGTGCTCCATGGATGAGTACCTCGGCATGGTGGAACTGAAGGGCGGCGTGATTCACGCCTGCCTGGTGGCGCTTGGCGTTCTCTGCGCCCGGGGGGATGCCGAAATGGCCAGGGCGGTGTACGGGGGCGGGATTCCGCTCGGCATGGCGCTCCAGTTTCATAACGACATGAAGGACCTCCAGCCATTCCGGGAAAAGCTCGGCAGGGAGAGGAACAGCGATTTTTTCGAAGCCCGCATATCGCTGCCGTTCATCTACGGGAGAAACACGCTCCCGCCGGGGAAGCGCGAACGGCTTGTGGAGCTGTATGGGAAAAAGGAAAAGACCCTGGCGGACCAGCAGGAAGTGGACGATCTCCTGGGCGGGAGCGGAGTGACGCTGTATGCGGAAATGCTCGCTGATTCGTACCTGGAGAAGGCCGTTGGAAAATACCGCGACGCCGGCCTTTCAGGGGGGGAGATTGATCAGATACTGGACCTCCTCTGCCTGCGCCGGTGACAACCCGCCTAGTTGACGACCGTGATGACAACTTCGGCAGGTTCGCTCACGTTTCCGTCGGTGTCGGGCACGGTGAAGAGGTACTTGTATGTGTCACCGTCCGATCCCGGAACGGTGAAATAGCCGGTCCCCCACAGCTGCTGGATGCCGATCGGCGCAAAGGCCGGATTGATCGTTTCCTCCAGGACGTACGTGTCGGCGTCTTTCCTGAGCACTTTGACCGTGGGTTTGCTGAATGAAAAGTTTCCCTGCAGGAGGTCGTCATCCATGAACAGGAGAAAGTACATTGAAGAGCCCGCGCTGTAGGTGTACGAGGGTTCCATCTTCTCGTATTTTTCAGTGTCGGTAACGTTGGGATAGAGCCATGGAGTGTAAAGATCATCATTCCGCTCAAAGGCCTCCACATAAAATATCGACGGCGCGCGCCCCTGGATATCCTCGTGTTTAAGGGAATAGCACCCGGGAAATGAAGCACATATCATCAGTACGGTGAAAAGGAGGAAGGCGGACGATTTCAGAAAAGACATGATAGTATTCGGCGCTGTCGCTGTATCCATGGCCATATCCTCAGTACCTGAATACGATCCCAAGGTCGTATTTCCTGTAGGAAAGATACTCATACCGATCGCCACCGACAAAGACTTTCTGGTCATCGATACCGAACCGGAGAATGGGCCGCAATCCCAGGAAATCCAGGAAATTCATCGTGTAGTTGCAGTTGAACCGAAAGTTCGTCCGAACGCCCTGCAGGCTGTGACTTCGCGTCTCGTTGCTCAGCGCCCCGCTGTACACAATGGTGTTGTCCGTTTCTCCGATCTTTACCGCCCAGTTGAAAAAGAATCCCCAGTCCCCGTAGAGGAAATTCAGTATTTCGAAGCTGCCGCACAGGCGGTAGCCCCAGCCCGTGAAATCGTTCGTCCAGTCCGCTGCGTACGAAACGATCTCGGTTTCGATCGGAGGGCCCAGCCGCTTGACGATGGTCCTGTTGTAGCTGATGTCGGTGTTGATGCGTTCATAGCTCCATGGCATGATGCCGGCGCCGATTCCGAGGGTGTAGCGCGATCGGAATCCCAGGGCAAGGTGGAGGTCCATCCATGGCAGGTACGCCCGCGTTGTTTCGGTCTTTTGTTCGAGGAGCATGGGGAGTTCCCCGTCGTTGTGGACCCAGATGCTCCGGTCGTTTGACTTCGCCTCCTCCTTGAAATAGTCGAGGGACAGCTCGGTTCCGATGAGTGCGGTAATGTCATAGTCGAAACTGCGCTCATACGCGTCCCAGTGCAGGGCGGTGAAGTGCAGGTCGGTTCGCTTGATGGTTTTGGTGCTGCTGTTGCGGTAGAGGTAGTTGTATTCGTCGGTGACGTCCTCTCCGGTTTCGTCGAAATAGTTCTTGTTGTACATCGTGATCCGCGAGTATATCTTTTTCCTGTATTTCAGCTGGAGCTGGCTGAGATAGTTCAACTGCTTGTCGGAGTTGGGAAGAAGGCCGAAGAGCAGCGTCAACACCTTGTAGGCGGACTTTACATGCTTCATTTTGTCCTGGAATGCCTGTTCGGTAACAACGAGGAATTCCTGCTGCTCCCGGACATACCCGTCGACGTCCTGCTTCAGCGTGTCGGCCCCTTCCTCGAGGCCGGCCCGGGTTACATCCACCTCCTTCCTGATGCCGTTCGCGAAGTTCCTGGAAGTATTTATGCTCTTGTTGAAGTTGTTCACCAGCCGCGCAGTCAGCTGCGATCTCCTGATCAGGTTTTTCTGCAGAGGCAGGATTTCACGAAAATCACCGATCGATTTTGTATCGCCGTATTTTGCGTTATACTCCTCTTCAGCGGCCTTGAGATCCTCCATGAGCTCCTTGTGTGTCGTTGCCTGAATTTCTCTTTCCCCCCTTGTGGTGTCAATCAGCGCTTTGGCGTTCCTGCGGCCCGTGTCCTGCAGTTCGGTAAGGGCCTGCAGGTCGGTCTTTACCTCCAAAGATTTCCGGAGCAGCCTGTCATAACGTTCCTTTATCATATATTTCTCATGGTACAGGCTGCTGCCGAAGTATTCCAGCAGGTATTTCCTGTACACCGCTTCAATCTTTTCAGGCAGTACGACGAGGTGGACGACCAGCTTTTTCTGCAACTCGTTCATGCGGGCATAGTAATCCATAGTGACGTCGCCCGCAGTCAATGCGCCTTTGGACGCCTTTTCCTCGAGGGCGCTCAGAGAGGAAAAATCACGTCTTATGTCCTTCAGCGCCACGTGCTGTTTCATCGTTGTTTCCATGGCGCGCGACTTCATGCCTTCCGCAGTTTCCTTTTTGTCCGGCGACAGCGCCTCGATGCCACTGCTTATGGTTTTTCCCACCCGCTGGATTCCCTCGGCTGTATTTTTCAGGGCGGCAATCGCCTGCAAAGGGGGGCTTTTTTCGCTTTCACGTGCGTCACTGTGATGGCGCACGATGTCGTCACCGGCGTCCTTCTGGCTTGAATACAGGGTCAACAGACCGATGCGCAGGCGCATGATGTTCGTCGATTCACGCATGGACTTCTTGTTGCGCACGCTGGTGCCCGGGACCAGCCTAGCCAGGATTTCTATGTACTTGCAGGTTTCCTTCATGTTCCTGAGATTCTCGTCCCTGCTCTTCCTGAAATCGTCAGCTATCTCCGACAGTTCTTTCACGTATTCGTTTTTTATGACATCGAGATTCTGCTGCGCAATGTCAAGTCGGGACCTCATGTCTTCCAGTTCCTTGCGGACGGCCTGTTTGGCTTTTCCGGGAGATTCTTTCTTCTTGAATGTCTCAAGGGACTCCATCACTACCGATCTTTCTTTTTCCGTCATTTCCCTGACCGCGGAAACCTTCTCGATGGTGACCGCGTCAATATGGTGCGCCCTCTCAATGGCCTTTCTGGCACGCTCCATGGCGGCGCGGTGGGACTCGAGCAGGTTTTTGATGCCGAGGAGAACCGGGTATACCTCGTAAATCTTCTCGGGATTCTTCTCCTCGAGCGCTTTTGCCATGTCCACGGTCTGTTCGTCGGATTGTTGTACGGTCTTGTTGAAACGAATCACCTGATTGTCGAGATCCTGGAGATGGGTGCTGTATTTCGATGATTTGTGGAGCGATGATTCGGGTATGGTCAGCTTCTCGATGATTCTGTTTTCAATTTCGAGCACCCTGTCCTGGGGAAGGTGTGGAAGCAGCACGATGAGCGCAACAAGGGCGTCGTCCTCGTAGGCTTCGTACTTTTTGCGCAGGGCTCCGGCGTCCCTTTGCATTTCCTTCCCGGCAGTGCGGAGTTCGTTCAGTGGACCGGTGAGCAGCGGGAGCCCCTTCTCGGTGATGAATTTGTATGAGTTATCGATCGCTTTCGTAATTGCCTTATCATCAATCTGCAGGGATGTGGAGAGGGAGCCCTTTTGACTTTCACGGTTGAGGCCGTGCGATTCAGAAAATGGTACGATAACGAATGCCAGCGCAATTAACAACAGGCACGTGCATGGAAATAGCGGTCTCATTTTGCATCACAATCGATGATTGGCGGTATGCGCATCGTTGCTTTACGGCGCGTCTTCCTGGGATTTGTTTTGGTGAGATGCGCGATGAACAAGGCGATTGTCGGCGAACGGAAATCTGGACATCTTTTCCGCTTATTCGAAGGCGCGGGATTATCCATTTGCTGGCCCTCTTGAGTTATTACATCTCTGTATCGAAAAGCAGTATATGCAAATATTAATGAAAGTCAATTGTTTTTTATTGGGACCGGGAAGTACATGGGTTGACAGGTGGATACCAACTTCCTGAAGTAAGCCGTCAGGCGTATCGAGGCGAGGGTTGATCGGAGCTTATTCCATGCCGCGCGCAGGGTACACGAATACTTCCGCGGCCAGCCTGAGCTCATCCACCAGGGGGTCCATGTACCGTCCAAGCCTTTTGATAAACGGGTCACTCGTTTCTTCTACGAAGTTTACGTCCACATCCGAATGCCTCGTGACCGCACCCCACGTGTACGATCCGAAAAGGGGCTCAAACGCCGCGCCGTTTTTATCGCGATTGATTCAATGGCGTGTGTTATTTTTGCAATGTCGTTTGAATTCTCTTCCGGACCGGTTATGCGGCGCAATAATCGGAATGCCTGATTCAGGATAACACGGAACATTGAACGCAGCAAACACAATGATGTGAATGCATGGAAGTATGACACGCATGTCCGCCGGACAGGCGCTGTGGGTCGGGTTCATTCTGAAGATTGCAACACAATGGCCCCCTGCGCGTTTTCAGGTCTTTGCGCCGGTGCCCGGCACCGCGGGAATGCCGCAGGATTGCATGAATTCCGCGATGCGCCTGATGTTCTGCTCCCGGACCTCCCTCGGGGGCGGGGTGAGATAATCCATCGGGTATTCCCTGCCGAGGGAGGCGTATTTCTCCACGCCAAGCTGCCGGTAGGGAAGCAGCTGGACCTGCCTCACGCGGTTTCCAAGCCTGCCGGCGATAAACTCCGCGGTGGCCCGGATGTTCTCATCTTCATCGTTGTGTTCCGGGATGACCGGGATCCTGATGATGAGGGGGCGTTCCCCCGCGGCGACTTCGGCGATGTTCGCAAGGATGGTCTCGTTCCCGACACCGGTGTATTCGCGGTGCCTGGCCGTGTCCATGTGCTTGATGTCGGTAATAATCATGTCGGCCAGGGTAACAACCTGCCGCACTATATCGGCGCCCGCATGAAGCGAGGTTTCGACGCAGGTGTGGATGCCGTGGCCGCGGCACTCCCGCAGGATTTCAGAGGTGAATCGCCACTGGAGGAGGGGCTCTCCGCCGGAGATCGTGACTCCTCCTCCGGATTTCTCGTAAAACTCCATGTCAGCCAGAACCGCTTCGACGATGTCGCGAACCGTCATTTTCCTGCCCCAGACCTTGAGCGCGCTGGAGGGGCACGCATCGGCGCACGCCAGGCAGTTTGGGCACTGTTCGCGGCGGATTCCTTTCACGGCGTCATCGTTAATGAGGAGCGCGCCGCCGCCGGATTCCGGGCAGGCGCTGACGCACAAGCCGCATGTGCTGACGCCGATACAGCGGATGGGATACACTCCGACTTCGGGCCCGGGCCGCATGCTCTCGGGGTTGCTGCACCAGCGGCAGCGCAGGGGGCAGCCTTTCAGGAAGATCTCCGTCCGTATGCCGGGGCCGTCATGAATGGTGTAGCGCTGTATGTTGAATACCCACCCTTCGGCGGGTGGGGTTGTGTTATCAGGGTGCATTGCGCATTATCCGGCGTTTCATAATCAGCGTACAAAACGCGGCAGGATGCCGGTCGAATGGAAGATCAGAAAATCCGGCCGGCGTCCTTTTCCGCGCCTCATCAGTCAAAGGAGAGCTCGGTCCTTCCCATGATGTCGTACTGAAGCGGCTTTGAGAGCTCCACGAAAAGGGCGCTGTACCCCGCAACGCGCACCACGAGGTCGCGGTAGTTTTCCGGGTGTTTCAACGCGTCCTCAAGGGTCTCGCGGCTTATGATGTTGAACTGGCAGTGCATGCCCTTCCTGTCGAAGTAGGATTCGATCAGGGAGATGAAATTGTCCCTCCCGGTTTCCCCCGACACGGCGGCGGGCGAAAACTTCATGTTGAGCAGCGTGCCGTTGCCCGCCCTGATGTGGTCCAGCTTGGAGACCGATTTGACCATCGCCGTGGGCCCGCTCACGTCATGCGAGCTCCTCTGCGTGTGGACCGCGCCCAGGCAGTCGGACACCGGCTCCAGCGCTTTTCTGCCCTCAGGGGAGGCCCACTGCACAAGGCCGATCGCGACATTCGCCGAAACCGAGTAGACGCCGGGAAGGTATTTGCCTCCCCGCGCGTTGGGCCTGTTCTCCACGTGTGTGCAGTACGTGTCCGTCGCGAACCTCGCCAGGTCGTCGGCGTAATCGTCGTCGTTTCCGTAGTGGTGGACTTTGTCGCTGTTCACGAGCGCATAGAGCGGCTCGTGCCCCACCCAGTTCTTTTCGCAGGCGTCGAGCAGGTCGGCGCCGCGCACCTTCTTTTCCTCGAACACGAGCTGCCTGATTGTCGACAGCCCGTCCGCCACGGTCCCCACTCCCACCGCCTGCGGGCCGGTGAAGTTGTAGACCGCACCGCCCGCCGTCACATCGACGCCCCGCCCGATGCAGTCGTCGATGAGCGCCGAAAGGTAGGGAAGGGGCTTCAGCTCCCGGTGGGTTTTGTCCATGATCTCGATGCCCTCCACCATCCGGTCCACCCAGTACTTCATCTGGCGGTCGTATGATTCGAGCACCTGCTCGAACGAAGTGAAATCCGCAAGGCTCCCGGTCTCCGGCCCCAGGCGCTTTCCGATTCCTCCGCAGCGTTCCCATCGCGCGCAATGCGAGCCGCACCCTATGCAGCGGCCGTTGTTGATGGCGAGCTCGAGCACTTTCGCGATGCTGAAATAGGCCGCGTCGTGCCAGCCGTATTCCCTGCCCCCGGCGTCAATCTCAACGCAGCCCACCACGTGGTAGTTCCTTGAATCCTCAAGGCTGCGGCCGGAGCGCAGCGAGGCGGGGATGGCGGCCTGGTCGTTGAAAATCTTGGGCTGGCCGAAGCCGATGCGTATGACATTGGCGGTTTTGATCTTGAGCTCGCGCGGGGTGTTCTCGTGCCACCGCACGGCCAGCCAGGGGGTGCCCCACCTGGTGTGCGCCATCGCGTCAAGGCACATGTAGGTCAGATCGTTGGTCGCGTCCTTTCCTTCTCTGTCGACGCCCCCGATGGTCAGCGAATCGCCGCCCATACCCCTGCCGGAGTTGGCGATAACGGTGAGCCTGTCGCGGAGCTTGGTCCACCACAGGTCCTTCATGTAGAATATCTCGATCAGCTCCTGTATCCATTCACGGGTGGCTGCTCCCGACTGGATGTCGGCGCTGTAAAACGGGAGCATGTACTGGTCGAACCGTCCGAAGGAGACGGAGTGCCCGTTCGTTTCGATGAGTGTGATGGTCGTCGCCATGAACAGCAGCTGGAGCGCCTCCCAGAACGTCCTCGGGCCGTGTTCCGACACCCGCTCGCAGTTGTCAGCGATCTTTAAAAGCATTCCCTTCCATTGCGCGTCCTTTTCATTTTTCGCCATGCCGCGTGCGAGGGCTGCGTACCGGCGCAGGTAGTCGCTGGCCGCGTCAAGTACAATGAGCTCGGCCTGGTAGAAGTCGTTCTTTGCGCCGTACTGCGGGTCAGTGGGGTCAAGCTCCCGCATCTTTTCCCTTACCGCCTCCTTCAGGCCGCCGTAGCCCAGGGCGAAGAGCTTTTCGTAGTTCAGCTGGAGATGCCCTACGCCCCCGAACATGTAGAGGTTCAGGAGGTACACGCCGCGCTCAAGGTTGGTGCCCTTCTTCTGGTCATCGGTCATCTGCGATGCGATCACCTCGTCGATGCTCCGGCCCCGCCAGTAGCTTTCGATCCCGGCAAGCTTCTTCCTGGATTCCCTGCTCAGGTGGTATTCGTCATGGAGCCTTTTGTCCCAGGGGTGGTTCTTCATCTCGTCGATGACCCAGGCGTACGAGTGCTCCGGGAAAATGGGTGCGGCTTTCATCGGGGCGGCCATCTCACCGACGATGAGCTCGTCGGGGAGAATGCGAATGGGGACGCTGCGCAGCACGTGCGCGAGGGCCTGTGCGCACTTGATTATCTGAGGTGAATCGCTGTACCTTTTATACGCTTCGGTCACAAGACACGCCCTTTCGTGATCAACGGTGAATGTGCTGTCTATGACAAACCTGCGGAACCGGTTCACGCGGGGGAAGGGCGAATGCGTATCCCCCGGCGCGTTGACTCCCACTCCCCATTCCCTGTCGGTCGGTTCAATCGGAAGTGGCGTTGTGCTGCGTACGGCCGGTTTATCCATTACATTCTGCATGACAGTCCTCCTGCCTTATGTCGTTCATGGTGATTCAAGTCGATCGCAGCGCCCATAACGCGTATTGCCTCTCAGCCCTGCGGCGCCGCAAGCTTGCCGAGACCTGTTAAAAACCATATGAATTCCCTGTAGTCTCCTTCGGGCTGCAGCTTCTTTTCCGTCATGGCGGCTATGATTGCCTCGTCGTCTCCTGATGAGAGTACGTTGAATGCCGTGACGCCATCGCACCATACCAGGGCGGCGTCCGCGGTTGAGATATCCTTTGACGAGGTCCTGACGGCGCCATCGCGTATTATGAACGCTTTTCCGCGTAACCCGTCCGCGGTTTTCATGACGATTCTGACGCTCTTCCCCTTGATGTAATTCCTGAATGCGTTGTTCTTTTTTGAAGCCCTTTTCATTTTCCGGCCCAGTATGAACAGCAGCAGTTTGAATTTCAAAGCGCGCCTCCTCGTTTTGCTGTTGACAAATGCCCCGGCGGGGATTTTAATAATTGCAATAATGATATTATTAATTGTAACGGTGTATCAAATAATGTCAATGGTTTTTGAGGGAATAATGAAAAATTGTATCGAACGCGGCCGGTCCATTGAGTTGGCGCACCTTACAGGAAGGTATATACAATAGAATGGCGAATAAAGCGAGATCGCCGGAAATGATAAATTTCCAGAAGCAGCAGATGAGCAAGGCCGCCCTGGAGATTATCGTCAGGGAGGGGTATGACAGCCTCAGCATCAGGAAGCTCGCAAGCAAACTCAAGGTTTCCCAGAGCACCATATACAATTACTTTACAAACCGCGATGAAATATACATCTATGTGCTGAATTACGGGTTTGAGCTGTTTTACCGGGAGCTGGAAAATGCGTATCAGTCCGTGGATGATCCCGTCGAAAAGCTCCGCGCGCTCTGCAGGGCGTCGGTATCGTTCGGGATCCGTGAGCGCGACCTGATATTCATCATGCTCATTCTCGACACCCCCAAGTACCTTGACTACCTTGAAACGGAATACGAGCCGTTCATGAGGGTGGAGCTTTCAAACGCGCTCAAGTGCAAAGACATCTTCGCGAGGGTCATAACGGAGATATCGGAATTGCGCCGGACGATCCCCCACAAGGACATTGAGTACCGCACCTTCTTTGTGATCACCCGGCTGATCGGCCTTGTCACCGTGCACAACAACAACCTGATAAAATACATGGTTGAAGACATTGACGGCGCGATTGAAAGAGCGGTCAGGGATATTATAAGCCCGTTCGAGGCCGTCCGCGGGAAACCCGGCAGGTAGGTGCGGTATGACCGGCCTGAAATTGAAATGAGAATCCGCCTACCCCGGCAGGGTTATGGCTGTGGCCTGTTCAGGTGTGAGTACGTCATTCCCTGTACTTTTCTTCAATTCTTTTTATTATCTCATGAAGCCCGATCGCGTGTACCCGGTAGCGGATCGTGCACCGGTCGTCAGTATCATATTTCATTTCCATAATCACGCCCGCAGGAAATTCCGGGGTCCTTTCCATCACAACCATCATCGGATTGGTGTTCATGATCTCAAGGTGTTTCCTGAAATTTGCGGATGAAGCGCCGAGGGTCGCATCGTACAACAGGTACTGCGCCTTCCTTACCGCGTCGTCCCTGGTCCTTGCCCGTCGGACCGCTTTTCTTTTTTCAGCCTGATCGGCATCAGCGAAGACGGTTATCTCGAGGGTGTTGTCATTGATCCAAACCGGCACATTCAGGCCGGCAGGGGCGCCGGCGTGCTCCTGTGTCCTGCATGCCAGCATGCTGATGATTATAAGGGGAAGCGTCATTGCTTTCATGGATTGCCTCAGCGATGAGGGGATCTCATCATTTCAATGGAATTGGCCTGTACTGGAACAGGCATGCATGGCAATATCCGGGCTTTTCATGTCATTTATCCTCAGCGGTACAGCGAAATATCTCCCGCTTCAGCCGGGGCGACCGCACAACATATATGATCCCGCACGAATCGTTTTTGCCGTATGTTTCCCGTATAAGCGCGCCTTTCCTGACAGTATCATTGAAACGGGCCTGCATGCACCGGGAAATATAATCCATGTCAAACGCGCCGGATGCCCCCTCGACAATATATCCGGTTAAGTATTGAATGGCCCGCCGCTGTGCCGCGAGAACGGCATTTTCCCTGGCCGAGGCCTTTCTTTGCGCCTGTTCGGGGATGCCGGCATCCGGATGCGCACCGCTTTTAATCCATAATGTGTTATCATCGAAAAAACCCTCTGACCCGGACGGGGAACCGTCAATTGCTCTCATCATTCGGGAATCGGCGCAGCACAGTGAGATCGCCAGCACAAAGATACAAGCCAATGGCCGTATATATCGGGGGGCGATGAAAGTGTTCAGTAAAGATGCCGTATGGTGTCCATTCCTCTCTTGCATGATCAGGGCTCCGGTTGTTTTGACTGTTGCTTATTTCATTGAGCATTGATGCTGACAGGCCTTGAGACACAACTCCATCCTCGGGGAATCCGTCTTTCATTGAGGCGCAAGACGGGTTTAAGGATGATTCCCCTTTATTTATGCATTTTATGGCCATTTACACAATCATTTTTTGTGAAGTCCATTATTCAGAGAAAGCACTATTGGATGACTCCGGAAGCGCGGCTCGTTTTGCGCCGACTGCGCTGTTGAAATGACCACTGTGTTATGGCCGATAATTTCCATTGAATCATTGGAAAAATGATTTACATTAGATCATTATATAACATATGATATTTAATTAAATATAGATGTATTTTATGCCAGAAAAAATTAGTGCTATCATAAATCCCTGAAAATGAGACGGAGAAAGGCATGCATATCGCGGTCAGAAGATGGCAGTACGGACTCGCGGCGTTCGTGATCGCCCTGGTGTTCGTGTCGGGGGAGGGGCGTTCGGAATACGTGTTTCTGAAGGACGGAAAGATCATTGAAGGCGCGATCCTCAATGAAAACGCCCGGTCGGTGACCCTCCGCACCAAGGAACAGAAGAGGGAGACCTATTCCCGCGACACTATCATGCGCATCCTCTACACGCGGCTGTACATGGGGAAGGTCTACGTCCAGAAGACCGACGGCAGGGGGGTGGCCTGTTACATGGTGGACGAGGACCAGGAAACCTACACCTTTCGTGAGGACATCGCGAGCCCGCGTGAATTCACCCTGCGGCGCGACCAGGTGCTCTTCATCGCCAGGCGGAACCCTTCCGGCCTGGAAGGGACCGCGGGGACGGACAGAATTCATCTGAAATGGCTTCCTCCGTACAACCAGGTGAGGGAATACCAGGTGTACCTGAAGGGGCCGAATGACGCCGAATACCGGAAGGGAGGCGCAACGGGGAGCAAAAGCTACACCGTGACGGGCCTTTCGAGCAACACGGAATTCCGCCTGTATGTGACCGCGGTGGCGCGTGAGGGCGACGAATCGCTGCCGTCAAACGAGATCGCCCTGACGACGAAGAACATCCGCCCCAACCCGCCCGGCGAGCTCACCGTGGAGAAGGGGGTGTCGGGGGCCGACGGGAAGATCACGGCCACGCTGCGCTGGCAGGCCGCGACCGACCCTGACGGGAGGATCACCGGCTACACCGTGTACCGGCACACCGATCAGGGAAAGAAGCGGGAAGCGAAAATCACCGCCACCGAATACACCGTGCGGGGGCTTTCGCCGGCCGTGAGGACGCGCTTCGAGGTGACGAGCACCGATGAGCGTGGGGACGAATCGGAGCGCGCTTCCGACATAACAGTCGGCACATCGGGCACGGGCTTCTTTACCGGCATTGATGCGAATTACATCATCCCGCTGGGGAAGTTCAGCGACAGGCTGAAGCCCGGATACGGCGGGACGGTGACGATGGGCTACGCGGGCCTGTTCTTCAACGGACTTGATGTCGGCCTCACCGCGGGCTGCTGGTATTTCGAGGGCAATTACCGGGACATTGAATCATCACTTATCGTCCCGATGCTTGCGACAGCGCGCTGGAGAATTGAGATTCTGGAAGGCTTTTCCGTGGCGCCCGTGCTGCAGGGCGGATACGGCTATCACCGGCTCACCAGCAAAAAGCGAAACAGCTCGACCTTCGCGCTCGATACCGTTACCGACACTTCCTTTGAGCCGATGGCGCTGGGAGGGCTTGACCTTGTCTGGCAGCCGTGGGAGCCGGTAATGCTGCACGCCGGGGTGTCGTATGGCGCGGTCTTTGAAGAGGATGGCGCGTTGCCGCTGGCCGAGATTCACCTCGGAGCGGCATTCGTCTGGTAGCGCGGATGTGAAAGCGCGAAACCGTTTTCGCGCATACGGGAGATACTATGAGAAATATACTGGCAGTGATAATCGGCGTCATAATGGTGATATCGGTCTCGGGGTGCGATAATCTCTACAATGGCATAACGGACGAGTTAAACATCAACTACTTCCACGGGTTCCGGCAGCTCATCGCGGGCGGCGCTGTGGCCACTGACCGTGCCGGCGAAAGCGTGGCGGTATCGGCCGACGGCAGCACCGTGGTGTTCGGGGCGATAGGGGATGACGATATGGGCACTGACTCCGGCGCGGCGTACGTGTTTCGCTGGAACGGCTCCTCGTGGGTGCAGGTGCCAAAGCTCATGGCGAACGACGGAGTGGGGGGGGAATGTTTCGGCCATAGCGTGGCGGTGTCGGCGGACGGCAACACCGTGGTGGTGGGAGCATATCAGGATGATTCCAATAAAGGTTCAGCATACGTGTACCGGTGGAACGGCTCATCGTATGATCAGGCACAGTGGCTCACGGCAGACGTCAGGGGGGCGTATGACCAGTTCGGCTGGAGCGTGGCGGTGTCGGCGGACGGCGGCACGGTGGTGGTGGGGGCGAAATATGGTGATGGCAGGGTGGCTGATTCCGGCTCGGCGTTTGTGTACCGGTGGAATGGCACTTCGTATGCGCAGGCGCCGAAGCTTAAAGCAGACGACGGCGCGGTAAATGATTATTTCGGCGTGAGCGTGTCGGTATCGGGTGACGGCGGCACGGTGGTGGTGGGAGCAAATGGTGATGATTCCGCTAAAGGTTCGGCATACGTGTACCGGTGGAACGGGTCAACATATGAGCAGTCGCAGAAGCTCACGGCGAGCGACGGCGCGACAAGCGATAATTTCGGCTTGAGCGTGGCGGTGTCGGGGGACGGGAACACCGTGGTTGTGGGAGCAACCGGTGATGACGATAAGGGCACTGACTCCGGCGCGGCGTACGTGTTTCGCGTGAACGGCTCCTCGTGGGGGGAGATGAAGCTCACGGCAAGCGATGGCGAGGCGAGCGATAATTTCGGCCAAAGCGTGGCGATATCAGCCGACGGAAGCAAGGTGGTGACGGGAGCATATCGTGATGATTCCAATAAAGGCTCGGCATATGTGCACCGGTGGAACGGCTCGTCATATGACCAGTCGCGGAAGCTTATGTTAAGCGACGGTCTGGCCGGCGGTTGTTTCGGCTGGTGCGTGGCGGTGTCGGGTGACGGCGGCACGGTAGTGGCGGGAGCGAATACCGGTTCGTATGACTTTTTCTCAGTGTGGATGTATGCGGAGTAAAAGGCGGACCGTGAATATGTTCTTATGTGCTCGAAACATGACCTGTTTGCATGTGCCCACCCTGAATTCGCATGGGGGAATTTGGATACAGTGTTCGGTATATGAGAATACCTTCCTATTCCCGAGGTGAAGGGCCGGAGATAGGATTGAGAAAACGATGATTATTGCACTTGTGAGGTAATGGCATGAGGAATATAATTAAGAGCATGTTGTGCATCATGGTCATAGGAGCAGCCATCGGGTGCGATAATCTCTATAATGACATAACGGACGAGTTGAGCATCAACTATTTCCACGGGACGCGGCAGTTCATCGCGAGCGACGGCACGTCGGGTGATCAGTTCGGGTACAGCGTGGCGGTGTCGGCAGACGGCAACACGGTGGCGGCTGGTGCGCCCTATGATGATTCCTCACGGGGCGCGGTCTATGCGTACCGCTGGAATGGATCGTCGTGGACAGGGATCAGGATAACCGCGATCGCCCGCGCGGCATCGGACGACCTGGGGTGGAGCGTGGCGGTGTCGTACGACGGCAACGTGATCGTGGCCGGCTCCCTGGATTCCGGCAAGGTGTGGATATTCAGATGGAGCGGCGCCGCATACGAAGAGACATCACTCAGCGGCAGCGGCAATTTCGGGTACGGCGTCTCTGTGTCGGGTGACGGCGAGACAGTGATCGCAGGAGCCTATGACTATAACTCCAGCCAGGGGGCCGTGTACGCATACCGGCGGAACGGCTCGTCGTATGCCCAGACGCAGATACTTACAGCGGACGATGGAAGCACAGGTGATCAGTTCGGCTACAGTGTGGCCTTGTCCGCCGACGGGAGCACAATCGTGTCAGGGGCAAACCAGGAGGATGGTTCCTATACCAACCAGGGGGCGGTGTACGTGTACCGCCTGAACGGCTCTTCGTATGCGCAGATGCAGAAGTTGAAATCGGATGACGGGGCGGCAAACGACTGGTTTGGCAGCAGCGTGTCGGTCTCGGGCGACGGCAGGATTATTGCGTCGGGCAGCTACTACGATGACAGCGGCCGGGGAGGGGTATATGTTTTCCGCCTGTACAACTCAACCTATTCACAGGCGCAGAAGCTCCTTGCGGACGACGGTCTGGCCAATGATTACTTCGGATACAGCGTCTCGGTGTCGAAAGACGGAAGCGCCATTGTGGCAGGCGCCGATATTGACGATATAAACGGAACCAATCAGGGGTCAGCGTATCTGTTTTGCTGGAACGGTACGTCATATACTCTGGTGCGTAAGTACTATGACGGCACTGGTGAAGGCGGCGATAATTTCGGCAAGAGCGTGTCAGTATCGCATGACGGCGCCGCAGTGGTGGTGGGAGTCAACTGTGACGATATGACTTACTCTGACCAGGGCTCGGCATGGATTTTCGCGGAGTGAAAGGGAGTGCGCTCAATACAATCTCTTCAGTTCGCCGGGTACCTGCCTCGAATGCAATTGCGGTCATTGACGACTGGTTGCGTATCCCTGTTTTGTGCATGAAGAACCAATATCATAACAGAAATATCATTGACTGTTTCCCGTATGACTTGTATTATTTTTATTGTACCACCAATGAATAACGCGAACAGTATATGAAAACCCTTCACAGGATCACACTTGACCCCGCGATAATGGGAGGTAAACCATGCATACGGGGCATGCGCGTCACTGTCGGGATGATCATGAAACACCTGTCTTCGGGCAATACCTTTGATGATATTGTAAAAGCGTATCCGTATCTTGAAATTGAAGATATAAAGGAAGCCCTTGAATACGCGGCCTGGCGAACATCCGAGTATGAGGTTGAGATCCATAGCGCGTGAGGTTTCTTCTCAATATGAACCTGTCCCCGCAGTGGGCAGCTATACTGGAAGAAGCCGGGATCGAGGCATTCCACTGGGCTGATACCGGGAATTATCGCGCTCCTGATATTGACTTTACAACGCTACTTGCGCTGACCCGTGCTGAAAAACCCGGCGTGATACTGATTCGGGCAAAAAATATACTTCCTTCGCTTTTTGCAGAAAAGCTGGTATCCGCAATAAAAAATAATTCTGACGCGATAAATTCCGGAGCAATACTTGTTGTTGACGACGAAAAACAGCGTATCAGGATACTTCCTTTAACTTAACACATACGGAATATTCTTTCTTCCCTTTCCGCGCCTTTACTGTTCCGACAACATAAGCTTACGGCAAGCGATCAATTTGGCTCTAGCGTGGCTGTCTCGGTGGACGGCGGCACGGTGGTGGTGGGGGCGTATCATGATGATATAGGTTCCAATTACGACCAGGGTTCGGCGTGGGTGTACACGGAGTAAAAGGACCGGCTTTAACACCGTGCCTGAGCAACCTGTCCGTCAAGGATTCATAGCGTGAACTTGCCGTGAATTAATTGACCGGCCCTGTTGACAACAGGGCGAAGAAGCGTTACTATTGATGGGTGCGCTATAAAAATGGGCCCATCGCACATTCCGATTGTACAGCAGTCCCGGGCCGGATCGCCGTCACCACCGCCCTATGAACTGGAACCGCGCTTCACATGCCGCTCTGTCGTTCGCCAGTAAGGCCGTTCCCGGTCCCGTTGCGGCGCTTTTCACCGGGAGGCGTGACGGCTCGCGCCAGCCCGGGTTCTCCGCGCCGGTCCTGCTCTCCGTGCTGTTCATCTTTCTCGCCGCCGGCATTATGACGGTGGGCTACCTGTATTACCGTAACTACCGGAATCACCACCGCGCCGAGGTGGAGCGGCAGCTCCTGGCGATCGCCGACCTGAAGGCACACGACATCGTCCACTGGCGCACTGAGCGAATCGGCAACGGGAAAGCGCTCTACGGCAACACCGCCCTCAATGCGCTGGCGGACAGGCTGTTCTCAAATCCCGGGGACGCGACCGCACGAAGGCAGATCCAGTCATGGTTTCAAAGCAGGCGTGAGGGATATGGTATCGCGGTGATGTTTCTGCTGGACAGCCGCGGGTCATTGCGGCTGATGTCGCCCGAAGATCCTGAGATGCGCTGCTGCGTGATGCCATCGTTCATTGAGCAGGCGAGCGCTTCGCGGCAGGTCGTGCTGACCGACTTTCACCGCGAAAGCCCCGGCGCGCCGATCCACCTGTCCGTCATAGTGCCGATGATCGACACCGGCCGGCCGCAGGGACGTGTCCGCGGATTTATCGTGATGCTGTTTGATCCAAACAACTACCTGTTCCCCCTGATCGCACGGTGGCCCACAGAAAGCCGCACCGCTGAAACCCTGCTGGTGCGCCGTGACGGGGACGGCGCGCTGTTCCTGAACAACCTGCGCTTTCATGACAACGCCGCGCTGAATCTCCGCATCCCGCTGACCAGAGAGGAAGTTCCCGCGGTGCAGGCGGTGCTCGGGCGCGAGGGGATCATGGAGGGGACGGATTACCGGGGAGCGCGGGTGCTCGCGGCGCTGAGGAGGATACCCGATTCCCCCTGGAGCATGGTCGCAAGGATTGACATGGACGAGGTGCTGGCGCCCGTCAGGGAGAAGTTCTGGCTGGTGAGCCTGGCGGTGCTGGGCATGATCCTTTCCGCGGGTGCGATGACGGGAGCGTTCTGGAGGCGGCAGAACGCGGGCTTTCTCATGGAGAGAATTCGCTCGGCAGAGGCGCTGCGCGAGAGGGAACGGCGTATGCGCTCCATGCTGGACGCCATGCTCGAAGGGTGCCAGATCATCGGCTTCGACT
>CAZPZJ010000009.1:30587-36774 GCA_964591055.1 uncultured Leptospiraceae bacterium | reverse complement strand
TAGATGTCGCTCTTGTACAGGGTGAGCTTGTCGGCGCTCATGCCGCCCGCCAGGTACTCGATCACCTTCGGGCGGTAGTAGAACATGTTTTTGGATTCCGAGATGATGGTAATATCGCCTTCCGCGTCGTGTTTGCGGATGGCCAGCGCCGCCTCGACGCCCGCCACGCCGTTGCCGATGATCACGTAGTTCATGGTTCGCTCCGGGAGTGGTATGGTATTATGATGTGAACGGCTGTGTACAACCCGTCCCAATCATGGCGCGGCGCGCCACGATCGCAACAACTTTTTGAAGCGGGGAGGGAATGCCGGCCGGGAGGCGCGGGATTGTGGATTGATGTAATTTACGCCCGAAGGCGTTGAAGGATGCGGGTAAAGGAAGGTGTGGTGTCATGGAAGGATAAAATCCCCTCCCGGAGGCGCGCACATGCGTGCGCGCCTCCGGAGAGGCGAATGTCATGAACCGGTTACATTACGGAATGGTCAGCTCCGCAGCCCCGCTCACCTGGTCAAGATCCGTGTGGGTTTTATAGTTGGATTGGATATATGTCATCCAGGAGTCAGTTCCCCCGATATATTCGGATTTCGGGTCATCGTCCCAGGTGTATATCGCCACTCTGAAGAAATACTTGCCCGGTCCCATGGACAGTACTTCGCCGGAGCGCGTGGCTGTGTTATTGATGATGCGGTCAACATTTGATTGAGGCAGATTAAAGCTCTGCGTCCCTCCGCTGGCGAGGCTGGAGTCGGAGAAAAAAATGTTGCTGTTCCCTGTGCTGTAGGGAGCCCCGATTATGATGTAATCTGCGAACTGGTCGTTGACCTGTTCCGTTATGTATATTTCATAGCCTGCGTGCGTTTTTTCATCGTCTGCAGTCTGGTCCCAGCTTATGTAGATACCGCTTCCCGGAGTGTATGCCACGTCGATAGAAAAGGACGAACGGTCCGTCATAAAGGCTTCGATTTTATCCATCATATAGGAGCACGAAATGCCGCACGGAAAAATCATCAGCACCGCGAAGGCCATGATCAGATATCTTTTGATCGTTTGCATCGGTTCCCTCCCGCTTTAAAAGCTCATGTAGAGGCTTCCCTCGAACACCCACTTGTCCACGGTTTCGGTGAGTTTTCGGAGTTCCCCGGAATAGTTTCTACTTGCCGATATGGTCATGCCAAGGCCGTAACACCTGCCTTCGATGTTGCACATCCCGCCCCACACCGCGTAACCTTCGCCCGAGTCACGATGGACTGCGATCGCGGGATCCCAGTACCTGCTTACGCCGAACGAAAGCATGAGAAGATTCCCCTCCTCGATGCCCTCCCCGAGGAAGTTCCACCCCAGGATGGCGCGGAACTCGCGTAAGGGGCTGTAATCAATTTCCTCGCCGGATTGCCTGTCATACAGTGATTCGTCAGGGCGCTGGAATTCAGTGAAGAAGTCGTAGTACAGGCGCTGCAGGATGTCGCCCGTGAGCTGAACCGAGAGCGTGTGAAGCCTGGCAGTCTGCCTTGCGTCGTCGGGCATGTCGATTGATTTCCGCACGCCGGTCGAGTAAAACGGGCTGCCCACCCACACGGCGTCGTAGGGCTCGTCGTTGAAAAGGGTAAGCAGCTTGTAGGTGACGGTGAGCCGGGGCATCTTGGCGGCGGCACGCTCGTTGAAGAAGCCTAAAAGACGGTTGAGCACAAGGCCTGCGGCGAACGACTCTATCTCGTCGGAGCGGACCGTGGAGTTGAGGTTTAAAAATGACAGGGCGTTCGAAGAAATAAACAGGCGCATCTTGGTATCGGAGTTTTCCGTATAATCAATCGTGCCGTCATCGCAGGGCTCGATCATGCGGTTGATGATGACGCCGCAATGCACGTAAAAATACGGCTGATACAGCAGCGAGGCCGCGAAGATGTCGTCAAAGAACTGTGTGTAGCTGTAATCGGTGTATTTCTCGCTGCCGGAGTCCCCCCTGTCAAGCGTGCCTTCCCGCGTAAGGCCGTAGTGGAAGCCGGTCGCGGTCAGGCCAAGAATCAGGACGTTGGCATGGGTCAGACGGGGAAGGTCCGGCGGCTCATCCCGCCGCTGCGCGCCTGTGGTGGCATCAGCGTCGCCGGGCTTCGGTTTTTTCCCTGAATCCTTTCCGGGTTTGCCCGTGCCTCCTTTCAGGCGCTCCTGCCTGGAGTCCTGGTACTCGCCGATCAGCGGAATATTCATGGTGAAGCTGCCGTAGGCCCTCACCAGCGTCATGGGGACTTCCTGCGTCTGGCCGGAACCGGCGTTCACCGCGTTGACTCGGAAGTCTTTCACCCAGTTGATTTTGCCGTACCAGTCGAAGTAGAGCTCCATCTCCTGTATCCGGCTCCACCGGTCGTAAAACAGGTCAAGCACGGTTTCGCTGCGTGACACCGAGTTGTGCAGCGATGAGGCTTCGTATACCGTCGCTGATACGGGGAGAGAGGTGAAAACAATAGACAGGAGAAAGGGAAAAGAAAGAAAAAACAGATAACTCTGCTTCATGACATTATTCCATAATAAGTGATTTGGCGCGCATAAAAACAAAAGATGAATTATGTTCAAGCATTTTTTCGTATGGAATTTTCCGGAAGTATAGTTGTCATGCTGATCCTGTCAATACCCCGAAAGTTGTAGGAGGGAAAATTGTTTTCAAGGAGTCCCGGACTTTATTGTGCACAGAGGAGTGGGTGCACGAAATTCCCGCCCGAAGTCGCGAAAGAATGTGGAAGCATGTGAGTGTGGAAGGATAAAATCCCCTCCCGAAGGCGCACAAACGCTTGTGCGCCTTCGGAGAGGAGATGTCATGTAACAATTACCTTACGGAATGGTGACCTTGGCGTAGCCGCTGATCTGGTCGAATTCGGTGTGATGAAGATAATCGGTGGATGGCGTTCCCGTGTATCCATTCTCTGTGTTGCGATCATCCTCATTCTGGTCCCACTCCATGATTCCCACGCGGAAGAAGTACACGCCGGAACCGAGCAGTGATCTGATGTAGTTGACTTCGGTTGATTCAACCGTATAAGAGTTACATGTTTCACTGCCTAAAGTTGAAGTATCTCTGAAGTACAGATCTGACGATAAATCCTGATCGGCGCCGATAACAACATAGCCTGCATACTCATCATCGGGCGTATCCGTCATGTACACCTCAAATCCTGCGAAGTTGGTGCTGCCGCTCTCGTTCCAGGTGATCGATATGGTGTTGGTTCCTGCGTTGTACACCGCGTTGATCGAGAACGAGGCGCGGTCGGTGATGGCGCCTTCGATGGCGTCCATCATGTACGAGCAGGCCGAAAGCGAGGCCGCGGCTGCGACGGCCATGACAAGCAGCGTAGCGCGAATGTATGTTCGTATCATGGTGTTCCTCCTTTAAAAGCTCACGTTCAGGCTGCCTTCGTACACCCACTTGTCCACGGTCTCGACAAGTTTGCGAAGCTCGCCCGAGTAGTTGCGGCTGACGGTGGCGCTGAATCCGAGGGGCACTCCGTAGACGAACAGCCTGCCCTCAAGCATGAACATGCCGCCCCACGCCGCGTACCCCTCGCCGGAATCGCGGTGGATGCGGATGGCGGGGTCCCAGTAGCGGCTCACCCCGGCGGAGGCGACAAACATCTCGCCCTGCTGGACGTTGGCGCCCATGAAGTTCCAGCCCAGGATGGCGCGAAACTCGCGGACCGGCGAGTAGTCGATCTCCTCGCTTGTCTGACGGTCGTACAGCGTTTCATCCGGCCTCTGGAACTCGCCGAAGAAATCGTAATACAGGTACTGCGCGATGTTGCCCGCGAGCTGGACGGAGAGCGTGTGCAGTTTCGCTTCCTCGCGCGCGTCGTCGGGCATTTCCGGGTTTTTGGCGGTGCCCCCGAAGTAGTAGACGCTGCCCACCCAGACCGGATCGTACGCCTCGTCGTTGAAGAGCCTGATCTGCTTGTAGGTGATGGTGAGTCTGGGCATAGCCTCGCCGGCGTTCTCGTTGATGAATCCCACCACCTGGTTGATGAGCAGCCCCACGGCCAGCGATTCCATCTCGGAAGAGCGCACCGTCGAGTTGACGTTCAGGAACGAGAGCAGGTTGGACGACACGAAAAAGCGCTTTGTCATGTCCGAGGTGTTGCTGTAGCTCATGGTGCCGTCGTCGTTGGGCTCGATCATGCGGTTGATGATCACGCCGCCGTGGATGTGAAAGTACGGGCGGTACAGCAGCGATGCGGCGAAGATGTCGTCGAAGAACTGCGTGTACTTGTAGTCGGTGAACGTCTGGTCGTCGGCCGCTCCGCGGTCCACCGTTCCCTTGCGGGTGAGCCCGTAGTGAAACCCGGTCGCGGTGAGGCCAAGTATCAGGTTTTTGGGCTTCCACAGCCCCGCGATCGCTCCCTGCTCGGGCTGGGCCTGCTGGCCGCCGGGCTTGAACTGGTCCACCTTGCCGGTGCCGTATTTCAGCCGATCGCGCATGTTCTCGGCGTCGTAGCCGCCTAGGAGCGGTATGTTGATGGTGATGCTTCCGTAGGCGCGCACCAGCGTCATGTCCACGGCCTCGGTTTTTCCGGTTCCTGCGTTAACGGCGTTCACCTGGAAGTTGTTGACCCAGTTGATCTTGCCGTACCAGTCGAAGTACAGCTCCATGTCCTGAATGCGGTTCCACCGGTCGAAAAACAAATCGAGCACGGTTTCGCTTCTGGACACTGAGTTGTGGAGCGTAGACGCCTCGTACACCGCGGCGCGTGAAAGCGACGGGAGCGTGAGGACGCACGCAAGCGTGAAAAGCGGTACAAACATCCAACGTCGTTTCATGATGATACCCCTGTGTGAAGGTTGATGTGTGTAAACAAGTCGAAAAATCTTTTTTGTGCAAAACAAAGACACGATCATACCCGGATGAGCGCTATGGGTCAACACAAAAATTACCCTGAAAGATATACGGAAATTTACGGGTGAACAGCGCGGAAAACAATAAAAACTGCTTGCTATAATGAGTTCATAATGGCACTACATCTTCCGATTTATGACAATCTAAAAAACAAAACATAAAGGTGGATTTTATGGATGACAGAGACGTGGTAATCGTTTCCGGGTGCAGAACGCCCATCGGCGGATTCGGCCAGACGCTCAAGGACGTGATGGCGCACGAGCTGGCCGCGCTTGTCATGAAGGAGGCGATGGCGCGTGCGGGAGTGGAGGGAGGCATGCTGTCCGACGTGATCTTCGGCGATTGCATTCAGACGTCGGCCGAGGCCAACACCGCGCGCACCTCGGCGCTCAAGGCCGGTATACCGTTCGAGGTCCCGGCGGTGACCATTCAGCGCCAGTGCGCCTCGGGCATGCAGGCGGTGATTTTCGGCTCGCAGCAGTTGCTGCTGGGCGATTCCGACATCGTCCTCGCGGGGGGCGTCGAGTCGATGAGCAACGCGCCGTACCTGGTCAAGAAGGCGCGCTGGGGCGCCCGGCTGCAGCACGGCGAAATGACCGATTCCATGTGGGAGCTGCTCCATTCCGGAAGCCAGCTCCTGGGCGACGCATACATCATGGGCCAGACGGCGGAAAACCTGGCGGACCTGCACGGCATCTCGAGGGAGGACCAGGACCAGGTGGCGTTCGAGAGCCACTCCAAGGCGGTTGCAGCCATCGACGGCGGCAGATTCAAGGATGAAATCATCCCCGTGCCGTTGAAGGGGAGAAAGGGCGAGACGGTCGAATTCACCACCGACGAGCACCCGCGCAGGGGGCTTACGCTGGAGGCGCTGGCCGCGCTCAGGCCGGCGTTTCTGAAAAGCGGCACCGTGACGGCCGGCAACTCTTCGGGCCTCAACGACGGGGCGGCGGCGATGGTGCTGATGACGGCGGGCAGGGCGAAACAGCTGAATATCAAGCCGATGGCGCGCATCGCCGGGCACGCGATTGCCGGCGTGGAGCCGTTTCTGATGGGCTACGGGCCGGTGCCGGCGGTGAAAAAGCTCCTTCAGAAGACCGGAAAGAAGCTGGACAACATAGATCTGTTTGAGGTCAACGAGGCGTTTGCGGCGCAGTACATCGCCTGCGAGCGGGGCCTGGGGCTCGACCGGACAAAGGTGAACGTCAACGGGTCGGGCATCGCGCTGGGACACCCCGTGGGCTGCACGGGATCGCGCATCACGATTTCCCTCATCAATGAAATGAAGCGCCGCAATCTCACGTGGGGCGTCGC
>CAZPZJ010000009.1:9449-30487 GCA_964591055.1 uncultured Leptospiraceae bacterium | reverse complement strand
TCCCTGGAGCGCTGGCGGGCGTCGCCGCTTCGCGTCCGGATATCGCCCCGGATTTCCTCCTGCCTGTTGATGTGGGCGAAGATGTCGGCCGACAGCGAGCTCAGCTGTCTGATGGTGCCGACGATTTTTCCGCTGAACTCGATGATGGTGTTCACGCTGTCCTTGCTCTCCCTGGCGCCGTTGATGTTGGAGTGCACAAACTCTTCGATCTCCTTGAGGCTCACCACCGACCGGTCCGAGAGCTTGTTGATCTCGTCGGCGACCACGGCGAACCCGCGCCCCTGGTCACCCGCGCGCGCTGCTTCGATGGAGGCGTTGAGCGCCAGGAGCTGTATCTTGTCGAACAGGTCGGAGAGCATCTCCATGATCGAGGCGAGGTTGCCCGCCCTGGCGATCAGGTCGTCGGCGTTGGCGTTAATCTGTCTGATCGCGCTCTCGCCCTCGCTCGCAACGGAGAGGATTGACGAGAACGCGCTAGAGACCTCGGACGACGCCCTCTTCAGGCTGTCGATCACCGCGGACAGCTCGTTGATTGAGCCGAACAGGTTTTCAAGCGAATCGAACTGCACGTGCGCGTTGGAGCTGATCGAGCCAATGTTGGCCGTCACCTCCTCCGTGGACGCGGTGATCTGCTCGGTGGTGGCCGCCTGATCCTGCAGGTTACGCGAGAAGCTGTCGATCGACTCCCTGATGGCCTCCGCGATGTCGGAAACCCTTCCCGAGCTTTCGCGGATCACGGCGTGCAGGCTGTTCATCTCCGCAATCTGGCTTTCGTTGCGCTCCTTTTCACGGTGAATGCTTTCTATGGCGCTCTGGAAAACCCCGATGGAGAGCAGGGCGATGAGGTACGCGAACACCAGCGCGGCGAGGCTGTCGATAAGCCCGCTTTTGATGGAGAGCAGGACAAGGCCCTCCGCACTCCCCCTTATGTAGAAGAAGTAGGCGATGTCGCCCGCCACGTAGCAGGCCATGATGACGGTGGTGATCAGGCGTGTTGAGAGGAGCGCCGCGAACAGGATGGTGACGAACATGAAGTACACCATCGTCACGTAGCCGATGTGCGCGGGTTTGTTGAAAAGCCCTGCGAGCACCACGATCGAGGAGAACACCACCAGCACGTTCGCCGCCGCCCGGGCGCGCCCGCTTTTGAGAAGCGCAAGCGTAATGATCGCGAATACGGTTACAGGCGCCGCGGACTCAACGATCTGGAGCGCGCGCTCAACGCTCACCAGCAGTGAAAGCGCGATTACCGCGTTGAGAAGCACGATGATTCCGATGGCGAAAAACATGACGAGCCACGCTTTGCGGCGCGTCAGGTAATCGCTGTCACTGTATTTTTCAAGAAAGTACCGTCGAATGCCCTTCATGCATAGCTCTCCCCGCAACCGGCGTTCAATTGTATCCGGGTCGTAAAAAAAATCCATCATAATTTATAATAATATGGTCTGATTTCAATCGACAGCCGTACCCGGGAGCGCGCCGCACACCGGGCAGGAAGGGTCCCTTCTGAGCGCGATGCGCTCAAAGCGGGCCGAGAGGGCGTCAACCAGAAGCAGTGTTCCCGCGAGCGTCTCGCCCAGGCCGGTGAGGTGTTTGACCGCCTCAAGCGCTTCAAGGGAGCCCACGAGGCCCGCGGTGGCTCCCACGGCGGGGGAGGGGCCGTCCGTATCGCTCCCGCCGACGATGCAGGCCAGGCAGGGAGTGCGGGGCGGGTCCAGAAGCGTGATCTGCCCGTACAGGCCCGAAATCGCCGCGTGGACCATGGGGATGCCCCTGCGCACCGAGACTGCGTTGAGCGCCATGCGCGCCTCGTAGTTGTCGAGGCAATCCACGATGATTGACGCTCCGGCGACAAGCCCGTCCGCGCTCAACTCGTCGATCATGACGGCGAGCGGCTCGACCCGCACGCCGCTGTTCAGGGACGCCAGCGCCTTCGCGGCGAGCGCGGCCTTGGGTTTGCCGATGTCGTGTTCGCTGTAGAGTATCTGCCGGTTGAGGTTGCTCTCGCTGACTGTGTCGTTGTCGCAGATTCTGATGGCGCCCGCACCGGCTGCAGCGAGGTAGATGAGCACGGGACACCCGAGGCCGCCGGCGCCCGCCACGAACGCGGTGGAGCCCGCGAGCGCGCGCTGCGCTGCTTCGCCCCATCCGGGGATGATCATCTGGCGCTGGTATCGTGACATCTGCTGATCGCCTGGCATTGAGCTCCTCGTGGCGGCATAATCGCGCGTATCCGGTATCAGTGGGGCCGTTGTGCGCCGAAAAGGCAAGCGATTTCCGGTTTTCACCGGGGGGGCGTGCGCCTGCCGGCCGCATTTGCGTTGACAACGGTGCGCGCATGTTTTTCAGTGAGAAGCGCGCTGTGGCGAAATGCATGGCGCGATACTCGCCGGCGCGGGAGATTCATGAAGGAAGAGCTGTACAGAAAGCTCAATGAGGGGATTCTCGATGAGAGGCTCGCGGAATTCCGCAGAAACCTCGCGAAGAACGGGCCCCTGATCCGGCAAAGCGGGGGCATCGCGGGCGTCATCGGCGAGTTCCGTGACAGGCACGTCGTGGTGGCCGGCGCGGGCCCCACGCTGGAGCGTGACATCCCGGCGCTGCGCGCTTACCAGCACCGGCGGGAACTAGTCATCATCGCCACCGACATGGCGCTTTTGCCGCTGGTGAAGTCGGGCGTGCGCCCGCGATTTGCGATGTCATGCGAAACGGTGCCGGTGGACTTCTTCTCGGCCGCAGACACCTCCGGCATGACGCTGATCGCCTTCAGCTGCGTGTCCAATGTCAACCTGCGCAGGTGGAAGGGCGCCATGAGCTTTTACAACTGGATGATCCGCGAGGAGCCCTACGAAAGCCTGTGGCGCGAGGCGGGTATGGACCTGGGATTCGTTGCGACCGGCAATACGGTCACCACCCAGGCGGTCGCCCTGGCGCTGGGCTGCGGCATACGATCGCTGCTGCTGTGCGGCAACGACCTGGCGTTCCGCAGGCAGTACTACGCGAGGGGTGCCGCGGCGCACGGGAGCGCGATGGCGCGCTGCGGCCGCATGCACACCGCGGAGACGGGCGAGTGGGAGCGGATGCGGTCGGCGCGGCATTACGAGCTCAAGCGGGACGGAAAAACCTACTTCACCAGCCACCAGTTCCTGGCTGCCAAGATGTGGCTGGAGGAGCTGTTCGCCGCGCATCCGGTTGCGGTGTACGAGTCCGGCGAGCCGGGGTGCTCGGACCGGGTGGTCAGGCGCGCGGACGCTGCCGGGTATTTCAGGCAGTTCGATACACGACGGGCAAAAAGGAGAAAGCCATGATACGAGTCCATCGTCTCAACGGGGAGGAGTTCCTGCTCAACGAGCACCACATAGAGCTGGCGGAGGCGAAGCCCGACACCGTCATCACGCTCACCAACGACCGCAAATACATAATCCGCGAGACCATCCAGGAGCTGATTGAGCTGATACGCGCCGAGCAGGTTGAGTTCATGAGGCGCTTCCATGAAGCAGAGAAGAAGGGGTAATCAACCTTCACCATTTTTTTGAAAATGACGTTCCACGGGGTATGCTGTAACAAGATCGGCTGTAGTCCGGACATGAGGGATTGCAGTCGATACCTCTAATTGCCGGTAATGAAGTTGTATGAAGCCCGCTGTAAAACACTTCCGCTTCCCGAAACGCTTATTCAGGCTGTCGCTCAGCGCAAGAATAACAATGTATTTTGTGCTGTTCGGGATAATCATAGGGTATTTATCCTATGTTATTAATGCCTACTACGCGACAGGGCAGTTCATCGATTTTTACCGCATGTTCATTCTGCGTCGCCTTGCGGTTGTCACTGGGGGCGAAGAGCCCGATATGCTGCTTCGAATAATAAACAGCCAGAATCCCACTGTTCGCGCCTTTGCAGCGCAGATGCGCTCGCTGTCGATACACTCTCACGAGAGGGTGGATTTCGGCGTATATGTACATAAAACCCGTGAGGGCAGATGGTACAGGGTAATCCCGGAAGAGAAAGGTGTGTTCAGGGAGGCGGGATTGTCCGCCGACGAGGTGGCCGCGATCGACCATTCTGCCGGGAGGGCGCACTTTATCGATCATGCCGCGCCATGGGGAAGGCATGATGACCTGATGGTGAAGATCGACTTTACCAGAAGTATCGATACCAACAGGTATTTCATGGTGGCGAAAATCGACAGGCGGGGGATTCTTGAAGTCATTGTTGAAAACCGGCGTCTCATTCTGTTTTTCACCGCGATGCTGCTGGCCATATCGTTCACGCTGGGGCACCTGTTCGCCGTCAGACTGATGAAGCCCGTACGGGAGCTTTCTGATCTCTCATCGCGAATAGCTTCAGGGGAATACGAAAGGACGGTCAGGCTTTCGACGCCGGCCGAACTCTCAGGTGTGGCGATGTCCCTGAACGCGCTCACGGACAGGATCCGCTCCGACATCGACATCATAGAGCAGCGCATGAGGGCGATGATCACTATGAACAGAATTGACAAGGCCGTGCTCTCGTCGATTTCGAAGACGGAGCTGCTGGACAGCGTCGTTGAGATCGTATCTTCGCTGCTGCCGTGTTCGAACATAGCGATTGTAATCCGGGATAATGAACGCAGGGGGTTTGAGCTTCTTTCCTTCAGGGAGAAAAACAACGCGGTATTCCTGTCGAAAAAGCCGTTTATCGACGATGCGGAGATACACGATAAAATCCATGATTCTTACCGCATTTTCTTCCAGATGAAGAACCGTACGGGATTTAACCTCGGCAGCTTCTTCGGTCGGCTTGTGGGACAGGGTGTTGCGTCGCTGGTGAACGCGCCATTCTACATGTACGGTGAATATTTGGGATCGCTTATCATCTCCAGTGGCGACGTGATGGGATACAGCGAGGACCAGGAGAGGACAATCATGATGCTCTCCGACCAGGTCGGCGTGGCTCTTTCCAGTATTCGGATGCTCGAGGAACGTGAAAACATGCTCCTGGGCATCATGATAGCGCTCACAAGGTCGATCGATGCCAAATCGCCCTGGACTGCGGGACACAGTGAAAGGGTTGCCCGTTATTCCGAAAGGATAGGAGTAGGGATGTCGCTGGGGCAGGTCGATATGCGCAACCTCTCGCTGTCGGCGCTTCTCCATGACGTAGGAAAAATCGCCGTGCCGGAATCGATCCTGGACAAGAATGGGAGTCTGACGCATGAGGAATTCCGGATTGTGAGGAAGCACCCTGAGGTGGGCGCCGGTATTATAGGGGATATCCCCGCGTATAAAAGCATTGTTCCGGCAATCTACTCCCATCATGAGCGCTGGGACGGCAGCGGATATCCGGCGGGACTCGCGGGTGAGGACATACCGCTTTTTGCGCGAATCATCTCCATCGCTGATGTTTTCGACGCCATAACCGATGACAGACCGTACAGGAGGGGGATGCCGCCCGTTGAGGCGCAGGGATTCATGGAGAGGAACGCGGGGATAATGTTTGACCCGTGTATAATTGAGATCGTCAAACGATTCACTCCCGAAAAGCCCTCCTGAAATTTCTTGTGTCAATAAATAAAAAAACACGTCCGATAATGGTACTGAGGGCCGAACTGTAACGGCGATGCTGTAACGGAAAAGCGTCCGTTTCCCGTTCCCGGCTTCATGCCGCAGGCGGGCGCCTACAACATGGGGTAGTTGAAATTATGGATATAGCGACAATAATAGGCCTTGTGGCCGGTGTGATCCTCCTTGGATTCGGTATCATTGTTGGAAATGGAAGCATACTGTGGTATATGGACCTTCCGTCCGTGCTAATCACCATCGGGGGGTCGTTCTGTTCCATGCTGGTGGCCTACCCGCTTGCCAAGATATCCTCGATGCTCAATATCGCGAAGATCACGTTCTTCCCGCAGAAATACGACCCGTCCGAGCTCATCCTCACGGTGGTTTCCTTTTCAGAGAAGGCCAGGCGCGAAGGGCTCCTCGCCCTCGAGGACGACCTGGGCGACCTCGACGACGAGTTTCTGGGCAAGGGCATTCAGCTCGTGGTGGACGGAAACGACCCGGAGCTGGTGCGCAAGATCCTGGAGACCGACATCGAGCAGCTCATCGCACGCCATGACGAAGGCAAGAACATTCTGGACAACTGGGGCACCCTGGCGCCGTCCTTCGGTATGATCGGAACCCTGATCGGCCTCATCATCATGCTCCAGAACCTGGAGGACCGCTCGATGGTGGGCCCGGGCCTCGCGGTGGCCCTTATCACCACCCTGTACGGCGCTATCATGTGCTACCTCGTGCTCGCGCCGATGGCCATCAAGCTGGACCTGCGCACCAACGAGGAGGTGCTCACCAAGATGATCATGCTGGAAGGGGTGCTTTCCATCCAGTCCGGCGAGAATCCGCGCATAGTGAAAGACAAGCTTGTCTCCTTCCTGCCGCCGAGCCAGCGTGAGGCGATTTCGAGCGAAGTGGGTGACTGATGGGAGTAAAGATCAAAAAAGCGCAGAAGAAGGGCACCCCGGGGTGGATGCTCACCATGGGGGACATGAACAACCTTCTTCTCTGCTTCTTCATTATCATGATGGGGGACGTTTCCAATATTCCCCAGGAGGAGTTTCAACTGATGCTCTCCTCGCTCAAGGGCTCGTTCGGCGTGATGACGGGAGGGCAGTCGCTTTCCAAGGGCAAGCTGGTTGAGATGGGGCAGAACATGCTGGTGCTGCCGTCGAGCGAAAAGGGAAGGGCCGTGGCCTCAAGGCTCAAGAGGGCGGTCGAGGCGTTCAAGCCCGAAATCGAGGCCAAGACCGTGCGCGTGCGCGAGGACGAGCGCGGCCTCATCATCACCCTCACCAGCGACGCGTACTTCGATCCGGGAAGCGCGCGCCTGCGCGAGGACGCAAAGCCCGTGCTGAAGAAGGTCGCGGACATCGTGAGGGAGATTCCCAACTATGTCCGCATCGAGGGGCACACCGACAACCGTCCCAACGCGCCGCCCGCCATGAAAAGCGGCTACGAGACCAACTGGGAGCTGTCCGCGGCCCGAAGCGTGAATATTCTGCGCTACCTCTCCGAGGAGCAGAGCATCGCCGCAAAGCAGCTGTCCGCGGTCGCGTTCGGACAATACCGGCCCATTGACAACAACGACACGCCCGAGGGAAGGGCCTACAACCGGCGTGTTGACATCGTAATCCTGCGCGACCGCCCGCTTGAGGAGAGCCCGCACAGGGAGGTCAAGCGGCCGCTTCCGGACGAGGAATGGCGATGACGGGGGTTATGGGAAAAAGAAACGGAAATATGTCATATTATAATAAAATCATTGACAATTCCGTGAGTCTTTAATATTATGTCACATAATTTTCACTAAAAAACTCTGGATAATTGAGTAGCATAAAATTCCTTGAAGAAACCGGGCAAAACGTTCAATTCATTATGGTTAAGGGAACGATATGGGCGATGATGAAAGGCTGGGCGGCGATATAGAGGAGGAGGAGTCCGGTACCGAAGCCGGTGAGACCGGCGGGGGATTGGCCGGGGCGGCAAGCTCCAAGATCGTCAAGATACTTCTCTGGGTGGTCGGTGTGCTCCTGCTGTGCGCCGCGATGTTCGGAATTTCATGGGTCGTCGCGATGTACGTCGAGGAGCGGCGCTCCCAGCGAGAGGAGGGGATTCTGGTTGCGCCCCCGCCTCCGCCGAGGACGGTGTATGAGCTGCCCACGTTTTCCGTTTCCACAAGGGACGACGAGCCTCATTTCGCCAAGGTGTCGGTGTCGCTGGGCTACGAGGACAATGTCGAGCTTACCCTGGAGCTGGGCCAGCGCAAGACCGAGATACGCCATATCATCAACATGCTCCTCAGCAGCAAGAAGTACGAAGACATGGCGACGCTTGAAAACAAGATAGCCCTCGCGGAGGAGATCAAGTCGCACGTGAACGTCATTCTCGCCAAGGGGAGGGTGTCGGACGTGTACTTCACGGAATTTGTGGTAAACTTTTAGCGGTTGCTGTATTTTGTATGTGCGAAGCGGCGCGGGCCCGGAAGGAGCGCCGGTGAAAACAATGTCGGCAGGGTGATCGTATGGGTGACGGATCGTTATCGCAGGACGAAATTGATGCCCTATTGAAGGGTGCGGACGAAGTCGCGACAACGAGCGCGGCGCCGTCGTTTGACATGCCGGCGGGGGGCGGCGGCCTCTCACCGGTGGAGCGCGACTCTCTTGCCGATCAGATCAACGGGAGCATGGGAAATGTCGCCCATTCGCTCTCGGCGCTCCTGGGCAAGAACGTGATGATCTCAAACGCCTATGTGGAGGTGAAGTCCGAGTCCGGCGTGCGGAACGACTTCGGCCGCCAGTACGTGCAGGTGGCGATGGATTTTACCGGCGGGCTGTCGGGGCGCAATCTCGTGCTCTTCAACGTGGCCGACGCCGGAATCATATCGTCGCTGATGATGGGCGATGACAGCGGGGCACCTCCGCCCGAGATGTCGGAAGCGCACCTGAGCACGATCCAGGAGTTTGTCAACCAGATGCTCTCGTCGTGCGCCACCCAGTTCGCCGAAAAGCTCGGCAGGGGGGTGGGCACTGCTCCTCCCGAGGTGTCGATCGCCCGCAGCTCCGCCGACCTGGCGCTGCCGTTCGGCAATGAGCTGGTTAAAGTTACGTACAACATAAGCATTGAAAACCTTGTCAACTCCAAGTTTTATCATATAATGGAAGCGTCCGTCGGCTCCGATCTGGCGCGCACGTCGATGTCGGGCGGCGGAATGATGCAGCAGCAGTACCAGGCGCCTCAGCCCGCACGGCAGCAGCAGGCGGTGGGGCAGGTCGGGATAAGCCCGGTCAAGTTCCCGCCTCTGGGAGAGGGCATGGCGCCGGGGGTCGGCCCCAATATCAATCTCCTGCTCGACGTCAAGCTCACGCTGACGGTGGAGCTGGGCCGCACCACCATGCTGGTCAAGGACATTCTGGGGCTCGGCGAGGGCTCCATCATCGAGCTGGACAAGCTCGCGGGCGAGCCGGTTGACCTCCTTGTCAATGGAAAGCTGATTGCAAGGGGTGAGGTCGTGGTCATCGACGAAAACTTCGGCGTCCGCGTGACCGACATCGTAAGCCCGGCCGAGCGTCTGACGAGGGTGCAGTAGTCGCGGATTCCGCGGGGCGGGCGGTTGAAGCGCTCCGGAGTGTGCTAATAAGAGACATAATACAATCGGTGAGGCGCGTGATATCGAGAGGAAAAAAGCCGGGTGGCGGAACGGTGAGGATGGGCGGCGCGGTCCTTATTATTTTTTCCCTTCTGGTCATATTATGTCCCATGAACGGGGACGCCCAGCGAAGGAACGCCGTCAGGCGGGACGTGAAGAAAACGGAGCGGGAAGCGCGTCAGGCGCCAGCGGAACAGGCCCCCGCAGCGGAAAGAGCCGAAGCGGCCCCGGCGCAGGAGAGCGCCGCCGCGCCCCAGCGGGACGCCAGGGACAGCGTCTCGTTCCTGGATGAGCCGCAGGGCCAGACCGTGGAGGAGCCGGAGTCATACGCATGGCTTATATTCAAAACGATACTGATCCTCGGCATGCTTGTCGCCGGATTTTATTACTTCTTCCGGTACGTGACCAAAAAGGCCGGAATGCAGGTGCACGGCCGTGACGTGCTCAACGTGCTCGCGATGGTGCCCGTGGGGCCCAACAAGTTTCTCCAGATCGTGGACATGGCGGGGCGGCTGCTCGTGATCGGGGTGTCGGACAATTCGGTAAACCTTCTGACCGAGGTGCGCGACAAGGATGAGATTGACCGGATACGGCTGATGAGCTCGCGCTCGATGCCGGCGCAGGAAAACACCTTTCAGGATTTCGTCGCCAAACAGATAGGCCGTTTCATTAAAAAAACCGAACCGGTGAGAGCGCGTTTCAGGAGCGAGGATGAGCCGCGTCCCGCCGCAACGCGCGAGGAGCCTGCCGACAGGCTTGGATATCTCAGAAGGCAGAAGGACCGTTTGCAGAAAATGAACGGGTCTGATCATGAAAATTAAAAAGCTGGTAATCATCGCGATCGTGGCGACCGTGGTGCTGTTCGCAGGGGCGGCGTTCGCACAGAACGCGGGCGCGGTCCGCATGCCCATCCCCAGGATCGCCTTTGATGTGCGTGAGGCGGCTGGTCCCAGGGAAGTGGCGCTCAGCCTGCAGATACTGTTCCTGCTGTCGATCCTCGCGCTTGCGCCATCGATCATCATCATGATGACCGCGTTTACGCGGGTGGTGATCGTGCTGGATTTCGTCAAGCGGGCGCTTTCCCTCCAGCAGATGCCGCCCAATCAGGTGATCGTGGGGCTTTCCATCTTCCTGACCATCTTCATCATGGCGCCCACCCTCAAGACCTTCAATGACGAGGCGCTGCAGCCCTACATGCGCGGGCAGATGAACAACGAGCAGTTCTACAATAAAGGGATCGAGCCCTTCAGACAGTTCATGTTCAAGCAGACCCGCAGGCGCGATATCGGGCTTTTCATCGAGCTTGCGCGCCTGGAACGTCCCCGCACCGAGGCCGAAGTTCCCACCTACTGCCTGATTCCCGCATTCATGATCAGCGAGCTCAAGCGCGCCTTCGAGATCGGCGTGTACATCTTCATTCCGTTCATCGTGATCGACATGATCGTTGCCAGCGCGCTCATGGCGATGGGCATGATCATGCTTCCGCCGGTGATGATCTCGCTGCCGTTCAAGATAGTGCTGTTCGTCCTTGTGGATGGTTGGAACCTGATCACGTACGAGCTGGTGCGCTCGTTCAGGTAAACGGGGGGAGGAAATCGGAGTATGACCGATGTCGCGGTAATTCAGATACTCAGGGAGGCGCTGATGGTGACCGTTGTGGTGTCGGCTCCGATTCTCGGTGTCGGCATGATAGTCGGCCTCATCGTCTCCATCATCCAGACGACCACCTCAATCCAGGAGCAGACGCTGACGTTTGTTCCCAAGATCATCGCGATATTCGTCACCACGGTGGTGTTCGCGTCCTGGATGATCCATACGCTGGTTTCGTACACCAGGAACGTGTTTCAGATGGTATCAAAGATAGGGGCCGGATAGCCTGATGGAATATTTCGTATACCATTTTCAGCTGTTCCTCCTGATAATGATGAGGATGAACGCGATGATGACCGTAGCCCCATTTTTCTCGAGTGGGGTCTTGCCGTTTCAGGTGCGCACGCTGGTGTCGTTCCTGATATCGATAGTGATCTTTCCCATGGTGGCGCAGCGGCAGTTCACCATGCCGGGAGGCATGGGGGGATACTTTCTGCTGGTGCTTCAGGAGGTGACGATCGGCGTGTACATCGGGTTCCTCGTCATGGTGATCTTCTCGGCCTTTCAGCTCTCAAGCCAGTTCTTCTCGGTCCAGATTGGATTCGGCATCAACGAGGTGCTCGACCCCCTCGGACAGGTTTCCGTTCCGCTGGTGGGGCAGCTGAAAAACCTGATCGGCCTTCTGGTGTTTCTCGCGATCAACGGCCACCACTTCCTGATCAAGGCCGTCTACCGGTCCTACGAGCTTGTCCCGGTGCTTGAAATGACCCGGGCGACAACGGGGGGGATGATGAAATACCTGATGTACTCCTTCAGCGGCATGTTCGTAATCGCGCTCAAAATATCGCTGCCCATCGTGGCCACGGTGTTTCTCGTTACGTGCACCATGGGCATCCTTGCCAAGGCGGCCCCCCAGATGAACATCATGATGCTGGCCTTTCCGTTTAAGATCGTCGTGGCGTTCGGGATAATGGTTCTGATTACGCCGCTCATCATCAGGATCATGCACGTGGGCCTGGAGCGCTCGTTCACATTTCTTTCGAGGGTGTTGATGCACTGGCCGACATGATGACTGAAAAGGACAACATTCTGTTTCTCCGCATCCTGCCCGGCGCGCCGGAGCTTTTGCGTTTCGACCTCCAGATGTTCGCGGCGGAGGACGAGGGAAGGACCGAGGATCCGACCGAAAAAAAGCTCCGCGAGGCGCGGGAGAAGGGACAGGTCGCGAAGACGCAGGAGTTCACCCAGGGGCTGGTGATCATCTTCGGGTTCGTCATCCTGATCTTCCTGGGCGCGTGGATCTACGATTCCATGGCCAAACTCACAAAGTACTATATCACGACTTTCTCGCGCTTCAGCCTCACCGAGCGCTCGATATTCATGGAATTCCTCAGGATGGGGATCGAGTCCGCCAAAGTGCTGGCCCCGATATTTGCGGCGGTCGTGGTCGCGGCCATTCTCGGCGACGCGGCGCAGGTGGGCTTCCAGGTGTCCATGCATCCCCTCAAGTTCGACCTGAACAAGATCAAGTTTGATCCGGCGACCATGTTCCGCAAGGTGTTCTTCTCGCGCCAGATCGCGGCGAACCTGGTCAAGTCGGTGGTCAAGGTTATCGCGATCGGCATGGTGGCCTATATCGTGATCATCAATAACTTTGATGATCTCATGAAGACACCCGACATCTCGGTGGCGATGTCGGTCAGGATCGTCGCGATCATTGCGGTCAAGATCATACTGTGGTCCGCGGTGCTGATGCTCGTGATTGCGCTCCCCGATTACCTGTTTCAGAAGAGGGAGTTCATCGAATCGTTGAAAATGACCAAGGAAGAGGTCAAGGAAGAGTGGAAGGAGACCGTGGGTGATCCGCACATCCGCGCGCGCCTTCGCGAGATGCAGCGCGAAATCGTAATGAAGAACATGATCAAGGAAGTCCCCAGGGCGGACGTGGTGATCACCAACCCGACGCACTTCGCCGTCGCGCTGAGGTATGACAATCTTTCCATGGACGCGCCCCAGGTCACCGCGAAGGGAGTGGACAGCATGGCGCTCAGGATCCGGCAGATCGCAAAAGAGCACAATGTATACATGGTGGAAAACCGACCGCTTGCGCAGGAGCTCTACAAGCGGCTCGATGTGGGAGACGTGATACCGGATGACCTGTTCTACGCCGTTTCGCTGGTGTATGCGGAGCTCTACCGGGTGCGCGGATACACCTTCAGCGAGGCGATATGATGATCGCTTCGGCGGCGTCCGGCGCAACGGGCGCCGCAACCATTCTCCAAGGAGTTGAGAAAAGACATGCTGCTTCCTGAACCGGGCGAGTGGATGAAGAGGAACGATTTGCTGATGGGGATCGGCGTCATCGCTGTCGTGGCGATGCTCGTCATCCCCATGCCGATCTTCCTGCTTGACTTCTTCCTTGCGATCAGCATCATGCTGGGGCTCCTGATCCTGCTCGTGGTGATGTACGTTCCGCGATCATACGATTTCTCGGTGTTCCCGTCGCTGCTGCTCATTACGACCGTGTTCCGCCTCGCGCTCAACGTGTCGTCCACCAGGCTCATCCTGCTGCAGGGGGCCTCTTTCGACGGCCAGATCATCCGCGCGTTCGGACAGTTCGTGGTCGGGGGCAACTACGTGGTGGGAGCGCTGGTGTTCATCATCCTGGTTGCTGTGCAGTTTGTGGTCATCACCAAGGGCGCCACGAGAACGGCGGAAGTCGCCGCGCGCTTCACGTTGGACGCGATGCCGGGCAAGCAGATGAGCATCGACTCCGACCTGTCGAACGGCGTTATCACCGAGGAGGAGGCGCTTCAGCGTCGCAGGGAGATCCGCCGGGAAGCTGATTTTTACGGGGCCATGGATGGCGCCTCGAAATTCGTCCAGGGCGACGTCAAGGTCGGCCTGATCATCACGGCCATCAACATCATCGGCGGGTTCGTCATCGGGATGGTGGTGCGCGGGGAGGGGTTCGACGTAGCGCTGCACACCTACACGCTGCTCACCATCGGCGACGGCCTCGTCAGCCAGATACCGTCGCTTCTGGTGACCACCGCGACCGGTATCATCGTGACCCGCGCGGTTTCCGAGGAGAAGCTCTCCGACGACATATCAAAACAGCTCGGCTCGCAGCCCCGCGCGCTCCTCATCACGGCGGCGGCGCTGGGAGGGTCGGTGCTGATTCCCGGCTTCCCCAAGATTTCGCTCATCATCATCGCGATGGGCCTTGGCACCCTCGGCTATCTGCTCCAACAGAACAGGGAGGACGAGGAGGCGAGGGTCCGCAGCGAGGAGAAGGAAGCGGCAATGAAGGAGCACAAGCCCGAGTCCGTCATCCCGCTGGTGCAGGTGGACCCGCTCGAGGTGGAGATCGGCTACAGCCTGATCCCGCTGGTCGACCCGGAGCAGGGAGGCACGCTGCTTGACCGCATCACCAACATCAGGAAGCGCAGCGCGATTGAGATGGGGCTCATTGTTCCGCCAATCCGCATCCGCGATAACATGGAGCTCGAGCCCGCGGAGTACTCGATCCTGATCAAGGGTGTCGAACTCGGCACCGGCAGGCTCGAGGTGGGCAAGCTCATGGCGATGGACCCGGGCGACGTGGAGGAGAAGATGGATGGCGACGAGTTCACCGAGCCTGTGTTCGGTCTCAAGGCCATCTGGGTGGGCTCCGACGCGCGCGACCTCGCCGAGCGCCGCGGGTACACGGTGGTGGACTGCCCCACGATCATCGCCACGCACCTTACCGAGATCATCAAGCGCCACGCGGATGAAATACTGGGCCGGCAGGAGGTGCAGCAGCTCATCGACGGCCTCAAGAACGATTACCCGGCGGTGATCAACGAGCTGATCACTGAAAAGAAGATGACGATGGGGGAAATCCAGAAGGTGCTGCAGAATCTTCTGCGCGAGCGCGTTTCGATACGCAACATGGTCACCATACTCGAAACGCTGGCCACCTACGTAAACTATACAAAAGACCCGGGCGTGCTGACCGAGTACGTCCGCGGTGCGCTTGCCAGGCAGATATGCAAGGACCACGTGGACAGGAACAACGAGCTCTGGGTCATCACGGTCGATCCCGCGATCGAGTCGACGATCAGGTCATCGATCCACGACGATCCCATCGAGGGGCGCGTGCTGGGCCTCGACCCGGAAAGCCACGGGGCAATCCTGGATTCAATGCTGGGAGCGTATTCCAAGGCGCGCGGTACGGTCGCAGCACCGGTGTTCCTGGTTTCCCCGGCGATCCGAAGCGTCGTATTCGCGCTGCTTGAGCGCGAGCTTCATGATCCGATCGTCCTCTCATACAATGAAATCGCGCCCAATATAAAAGTCAATGTCATCACGTCTGCCCTCATGACGTCGGCAGCTTAAACACCAGTGCAAGGAGCGAACGATGAAGTACGTTAAAATCAAGGCGAAAAACTACAACGAAGCGCTGATGCAGCTCAAGATGGAGCATGGCGATGACGCGATTCCCATCAGCCATAAATACGTGAAAGAGGGCGGGCTCTTCAATTCCAAGCTGCTCGCGAAGGACGTTGTGGAGCTGACGGCCGCAATCCAGGAGAGGAAACAGGCGGCGCCGAAGCCGCCGCAGGAGCGCAAGACGGGAGTGGACTTCACCGTGGGCGATAACGACGCGGCGCGCAAGATACTCACCTCCAGCCTTCTTTCGGCGCTCAACAGGGAAGCTCCGCCCCCCGTCGACACCTACGAGCGCCCGGCGCCGAGAGCGCATGCCAGGGTTGAAATGCCGGATGCCGCGGTGAAAACCGAAAGGCCGGCGGTTCCGGATACGGAGGCGAGGCAGCCGAAACCCGAAACCCCGACGCCAATCGCTCAGGCGGCAGATGGGGAGGCCATGAAGCGTTTCGAGAAGGAATTCAATGAGATTAAAAATACGCTGCACCGCCTTCTTGACTCGCAGAAGAACGATCACGAGAAGGCCCCGGCTCCGTCAGGCGAGGATGACCGCCTGCTGGACCCGTACCGGGGGATTTTAAAAAATAACGACTTCGACCAGGAGGACTCCGCCTGCATTATCGAGGAAATCAGGAATTCGATGAGCAGGGACGACCTCCGCGACCGCTATAAAATAGAGAAGACCCTCAAGGACCTGTTAAAGAGCAGGATTGTGACCAGCGGCCCGTTCAGGATGGGGCACAAGAAGAAGATCATCATGTTCTTCGGGCCCACGGGCGTCGGCAAAACCACGACGATGGCGAAGCTCGGCGCCATTTACGCCCTGCGTGATAACCACAGCGTAACGTTCGTCACCATCGACAATTACCGCATCGCCGCGACGGAACAGCTCAAAAAATACGCGGAAATAATGAAGATTCCCGTTCACGTGATCAACGACCAGAAGTCGTTCAAGGACCTGATAGACCGCGAGAAATCCGAGATCATCATGATTGACACGTCGGGAAGGAGCCACCGCAATGAGCTGAAGATATCGGAGATCAAAAGCTACGCGGACATGGTGGAATACGATTTCGAGAAGATTCTGTGCGTGAGCGCCAACACGAAGAAGGGCGACATCCAGGACGTGTTTAAAGCGTTTGACAAAATCAGCTTCAGCAGCGTGATAATAACGAAAGTCGATGAAACGTCGTATATCGGGAATATTCTGGATATAGCCGATAAGTATAAAAAGCCCATTTCGTACTTTACCAACGGGCAGGAAGTGCCGAATGACATCGTCCTTGCCGATCCTGACAAGCTGGTGAACATGATTTTAGGCACGGCGAACATCTAATCAGGAGGAATCCGGTGGACCAGGCAGCAAACTTACGAAAACTCGTGCTGGAAAACAAACCGCTTAAAAAGACAAAGACCGTCGCCATTACCAGCGGCAAGGGCGGGGTGGGGAAATCGAGCCTCGCGGTTAGCCTGTCGATCGCCCTCGCCAGGCTGGGATCGTCGGTCACCCTGCTTGACGCCGACCTTGGGCTGGCGAACGTGAACGTGATACTGGGAATCATTCCCAAATTCAATCTCTACCATGTCATCAAGGGCAAGAAAAAGCTCAAGGAGATCGTGATCGAGGTTCCCGAGAACATCAAAATAATCGCCGGGGCGTCGGGCTTTCACCAGCTTGCCAACCTCGACCCCAAGCAGCGATCCGAGTTCATCGAGTCTGTCTCCGAGCTTGACTCCGACGACTACATGATCATCGATACCGGCGCGGGGGTGTCGCAGAACGTGCTCAGCTTCGTGCTCGCCGCGGATGAGGTCATCGTCGTCACCACGCCGGAGCCCACGGCGATCACCGACGCGTACGGAATCATCAAGTCCATCGCGGCGCAGCTTCCCGAAAAAACCATAAAACTCATCGTAAACAGGGTATCCTCGGTGGCCGAAGGCAAGCGCGTGGCCCAGAGGGTCATCAACATCGCCGGCCAGTTTCTTAACATAAAGGTCGAGAACATAGGGTTTGTGTTCGAGGACATCTACGTGTCCAAGTCTGTGAGAAACCAGAAGCCGTTCATTGTCAGCTACCCGAAATCCAAGGCTTCAGCGTGCGTGACCATTATCGCCGAGCGCCTGCTCAACCGCGAGGTTGAGTCGGACAGGGGATCGGGGCTCGTTTCATTTTTCAGGAACATGTTCAGCGGCAATGAGGAGGAAGAGAACGAATAGCTCGGGGATTTTATTCTTGATATTTTAATAAAAAAGTAATACTTTTGGTAAGGGAGTGGTACGGGCGATGTTACCGCAGCTGGGCATTTTCAGGGAGTTCGGGCCGGAGGTGAAGGCGGCGGCCTTTTTCGGCGCCGGGTCTTTCTTTCTTTCACTTGTCATCGGTCTTGCGGCGGGCAACACGTTGGGGAACGCGTTTCTGACCTCGTTTGTGATGGCGCTTGTTTTTTCGATTCTCGGGTACGCGGCTGTCACGGTCGTAAAGCGCTTTGTTCCCGAGCTCTTCGAGGTCTTTGCCGGCGCGTCCGCACCCGGGGCCGGCGATTACCCGGGAGAAGCGCCAGTTTCCCCGGAAAGGGCTGACGGCCAGCCGGTGGAGGGCGATTCCGGGTACGATGAGGAAGCGGCGGAAGGCGGGGAGAAAGCCGCGGAAATGAAAACCGGTATAGACTTTGAACCTGTTGACAGCGCATCGTACGCCCGCTACAGTACAAAGCCGGAAATGGCTGAAGGCAAGCTGGGCAAACACATCGTGGTAAACCAGAAGAAGGTAAAGTACGAGCCTAAAATCGTCGCTGAAGCGATAAGGACAATGATGAAAAGAGACAATGAATAAAAAGGCGTATCGGGACAGGGTATGACAAATAAAAAGTACAAAGAATACGACAGCATTAATGAAGAGGATCTCTGGAAAAAGTACAATAAGACAAAAGAGCTGGACCTCAGGGACTATTTTGTTTTAAAGTACGCTCCTCTTATCAAGTATGTCGCCGGAAAAATATCAATCGCCCTTCCCCAGAGCATCGAATTCGATGATCTCGTCTCGTACGGTGTGTTCGGGCTTCTCGACGCCATCAACAAATACGATCCCAACAGGGGAATCAAGTTTAAAACGTACGCCATGACGCGCATACGGGGCGCGATTTTCGACGAGCTCCGTTCAATTGACTGGATTCCTCGCTCCATCAGGCAGAAGGCGAAACAGGTTGAGCAGGCGATCACTGACCTGGAAAACAAGCTGGGACGGACGGTAGAGGACGAGGAGATAGCAAGGGAGCTTGGCATATCGGGCGACGAGTTTCAGACGCTCCTGAGCAAGCTGAGTGGAACATCGATCCTTTCTCTCAATGACATCTGGTATCTCGGTGACGACAGTGACGAGCTTTCAATTCTGGAGACGCTTGAAGCTCCCGAGAACATGAACCCGGACATCCTCATAGAAAAAGAAGAAATTCGGGACTACATTATCGACGCGATTAAAAAGCTGCCCGACAAGGAAAAGAAGGTAATCGTGCTGTACTACTATGAGGATCTCACTTTAAAGGAAATCGGCGAGGTGCTTGACGTGACCGAGAGCCGCGTTTCGCAGCTTCATACCAAGGCGATCATGCGCCTCCGGGGCAGGCTTGGAAGGATCAAGTCGAACATCGTCGGTTGACGGCCATGGGAAAGCTCAAGGACATGCTGCTCGCCCTTGACGGGGATGAAGTGAGGGAGGATGAGATTGAGGTGCTTGCCGACTCCGTGCGCCAGGCCCTTGAGCTGGCCTCCCGCGAGCTCAACACCGACATCTCTTCGCTCGACTATGACATACTTGAAAAGGGAACAGCCGGCCTCTTCGGCATAGGCAGGCAGCCGTACAGGGTGCTTGTCCGGCCGATAAAAATTACCTCGGAAGAGCACGATTTTGAAAAGATAGAGCACAAGCTGACCGGCATCACGGAAGCTGACGTGTCCATCGTCCAGGAGAAGCACGCCGACGGTTCGTTCACCGTGAGGGTGCAGAAGACGGGAATCTGGATAACAATCAACCCGCCCAAAGGCCACGGCAGGCCTGTTGACTCACAGGAAATTACCAACAGGCTTTTTTCCATGCAGATCAACAACGCCGATCTTAAGAAAATCGAAAGGGAGGCGCGCAAACCTTCCGGCAAGCCGGTCAAGGCGGGGGAGTGGGTGCCCAGGCCGGAATGGGACAGCAGCTTCTCGGTCGAGATCACCGACGACGAAATGAAGTGCTTTATCAACTTTATCCCGCCCAAGTTTTCGGGGCGGCACATGGATATCGACGATGTTTTGAACGCGCTTCGCGCCAACGGGGTCGTCGCGGGGATCAGGGAGGACACGATCAACGCGTACCTTGAGGCCATGAATTACTCCAGCCCGCTGCTTGCAGCAGAGGGAACGCCGCCCCGTCACGGGCGCGACGCGTACCTTGACTACAAGGTGCGTATAGACAAGACCAATATCAGTTTTGAGGAGGACAAGGAGACCAAAAGGGTCGACTTCAAGGATCTCGACCTCCTTGAGAACGTGGTCGTGGGGCAGGTGCTCGCGGTAAAAGTGCCCCCCGAGGATGGAATTCCCGGCAGGACCATCACCAACAGGGTGCTGGCGGCGAAAACCGGCAAGGACATCACCATGCGCCATGGAAAGGGAACTATCCTCTCCGAAGACGGCAACGAGCTTACCGCCGAAATCAACGGCCAGGTGGTGTTCCAGGGAGGAAGGCTCAGCGTCGAGCCGGTCCTGACGGTGAAGGGGGATGTGAGCCTGGAGACCGGAAATATAGTGTTTCTCGGGTCCGTGGTTATCGGAGGTTCGGTGCAGGACAACTTCACGGTCAAGGCAGCGGGTAACATCGACGTGCGGGGCTCGGTGCAGAAGGCCTTCCTTGAGGCCGAGGGTGATATCATTGTGCAGCAGGGCATTGTCGGCCGGGACGAGGCCCGGATAGAATCCACCGGGGGTTCCGTGTACACGAAGTTCATTCAGGGCGCCACCGTTATCGCCGAGCAGGACGTGATTGCGTCCGAGGGGATTTTGCATTCAAGAATAGACGCGGGCAACAAGGTGTTCTGCAACGGAAGAAAAGCGCGCATCGTGGGCGGCCAGATTCGCGCAGGCGAGGAGGTGAACGCGCGCTTCATCGGCGCCGATGCCTCGACGAAAACGGAAGTGCGCGTGGGAATCAACCCGAAAGTCCACCAGCAGCTTGTTGACCTTGACAAGGTGAAGAGGGAAGTGGATGAGGAGCTCGACAAGTACAAGAAGAACGTCCATACTCTCACCATCCAGAAGAACAATTCCGGCGGCAAGCTGCCCCAGGACAAGGAGGAGCTGCTTGTCAAGTCGAAGGCGCAGATGCAGAAGCTCACTACCCGGCAGAACGAGCTGAACCTCGAGCTCGAGGAGCTCAAGGCGTATCTCGGCATGATAAGCCAGAAGGGGCGCATATGCGCCGAAAAAACCCTGTTCCCCGGAGTGGACATATACGTGAAAGACAAAAAGTACGAGGTAAAGGACCCGTACAATCACATAAAGATCACGCTCGAGGGCGACAACTGGAGGTTCGGAGAGTACGAAACTCCGGGATTGTCCGATGAGAAGACAAAGAAACTCAAGATGCGCCGAAGGCGCTGAGGCGGTCACATGACTGTAAAGCCGATCGATATGCAGGTCAACATCAACCAGATGACCGAGGTCGCCAGGAATGAGCATGTCAGATCGGTCGCGGCCGCCGAAGCGCAGCATGTGATCGAAAAGGAGTCCAAAGACAGGGGCAAAGAGGTCCCTTCCCGTCTCGAGGAAAACAAAAAGGCCGAAAAGACCATGAT
>CAZPZJ010000009.1:0-9349 GCA_964591055.1 uncultured Leptospiraceae bacterium | reverse complement strand
TTCGTGTATGCGGGCATTTCGCGGCAGGTGGCGTCGTTCGCTGAGAAAGTGAGGAAGCACCAGAGGGAGATGATGCCGGACCGTGAAGAGGGTCCCCTGTCTGCGCGCAACGCAGGCGTTTCCGTGCCGGCAGAAAAAGCTTCGGATGGCTTCGAACATGAAAAGGAAATCAGTATTGACAGAAGTATTGATGATATAATTGCATGGCCGGCGGTGCAGCCGCCGGAAACTTCGCGGATGCTCGATGAAGACGGCCTTCTCAACCTTTTCAAAGAGTCGGATGACAAGTATTCCCTGATCAACGATCTCTACGGCAGGGGGTATCCGGTGGATATCCTGGCTAAAACATCCGGGGTGCCGATCGGTGAAGTAAGGCTTGTGCTGAGCCTTCACGGCAATTGATCGCCGTACATGCCGGAAAGAAAGCAGGGGCGAGTTGCGTTGACGTTTCACCTGTTTGATGAAACGGGCGGTATTACAATTTCATGAGGCGGAATTGCACTTTCATGATGAAATTTCCTGAAATCAAGCGACTTACGGATGAGGAGTTCCAGAAGTTCGCAAAGCTCATTTACGCCGAAAGCGGTATTTTCATGAAGGATACGAAAATCACCCTCCTTTCCAACCGGCTCAGGAAGCGGCTGATGGCGTTGAATCTCGAGACCTTCGCTGATTATTTCGATTACATACAGAAGCTGTCCGACAAATCCAAGGAAATCGAGGCGCTCATCGACGTCGTTTCCACCAATGAAACGTATTTTTTCCGAAACGAGCGGCAGTTCGAAGCGCTCAGCGACCACTGTTTCAAGGACATCGCTGAAAAGAAAAAAAACGACAGGAAGCTTCGAATCTGGAGCGCGGGGTGTTCGACGGGGGAGGAGCCGTACACGATAGCGATCTGCGTCCTTGAGAACATGCGCCTGTTCAGCGGATGGTCGATTGAGATAATCGCAACCGATATAGCGCCGTCAGTCCTCGATTTCGCGCGGGAAGGCCTGTATTCGGGGAGGCGGATAGAAAAGGTTCCTCCTGAACTACTGAAAAAGTATTTTATACAGGACAGGGAAAACCCGGAAATTTACACCGTCACTGCTGACGTGAAAAAGCTTGTCAGCTTTTCATACCTCAACCTTTTTAAAAGCCAGTATCCGAAAAACATAGATATCGTGTTCTGCCGGAACGTGATGATTTATTTCGATCGTGAACACCAGAAAAGGCTGATCGCCGGTTTCCACAGCGTGCTGCTTGACACCGGATACCTTTTTATTGGACATTCCGAGACGCTCCATTCGATTTCCGACGACTTTATGTACATGAAAGTGCTTGAATCGCCCGTGTACGTACCGAAAAGAGGACAACAATGAATTTCAAGTTTATAAATGTGGGGATTGCCGATCTTCAGATAGCCTTATCTCCGGACATCCTGAGAACGGTGCTCGGGTCATGTGTGGGTGTGTGCCTTTACGATAAGGATGCGGGAGTAGGCTGCCTCGGGCATATTATGCTTCCGGAAATAAACGAACGGTCCACCAATAAAAAAAAATACGCTGATTCCGCGATTCCCCTCATGGTGGATGAGATGCTGGCGAAAGGGGCCGAGCGCGGCAGAATCACGGCGAAGATTGCCGGCGGTTCGACAATGTTTAAAATAGGCGCCGGCGGTCTCATGGGAGAAATCGGCAGAAACAACATAAAAAAGGTGAAAGAAGTTTTGGGCTCCATGTCAATCCGGATCATTGCCGAGGACACCGGAGGCGATTACGGTAGGACCATCGATTTTTATACCGGTGACGGCGTTCTGAAAATACGTTCAATCGGAAGAGAAGAAAAAACCATATAAGGCTGAAAGCATGGAAAGCATGACCGGTTACGCGACCGTCGAGAAAACATCAGACCAGTTCTCGTTTTCAATATCGATAAAATCACTGAACTCCAAATACCTTGAAATTTATTCCAACCTTCCAAAAATGTTCAAGGACGAGGGTGTTGAGGTCGAATCGCTCCTGAGGCAGAAATTCGAAAGGGGCAAGGTTGAGATCAACATCGAATTTTACGACTGGGCCGACACAAGAAAGCTGAACATCAACATGGATGCGCTCAGGCGTTATCACCGCGAGCTCGCAAACGTGGAGAAAACGCTCGGGATTGCAAATGGGGTAAGCCTTGAAATGCTGCTTGGAATGGACGGGGTCGTTGTGCGGGAGCGGACCGTGCTTTCCGACAGGACGAGGAGCGATATTTTCAAAACGCTTGATGATGTGATCGAAAGGGCGATACGAATGCGCCGGAAGGAAGGGGCGTCAATCAGGAAGGATCTCAAGTCCTCGATTTCCGTTATCAGCGGGAATCTCGCGCAGATCAGGAAGCTGTCGAAAAACACCTCGCAGGAAATTTTTGAAAAAATCAGGAAAAACATCGAGGCCATTGCCGGCAAGGCGGTCGTCGAGGACAGGCTTTACACGGAGGTCGCGATTCTTGCCGACAGGATGGATGTCAACGAGGAGATCATCAGGCTTTCAGACCATATAAAAAAATTCAACGCGGTCATGGAAGAGGACGGGCAGATCGGGAAGCGCCTCGATTTTATAGCCCAGGAGATGTTCCGGGAGATCAACACGATTGCATCCAAATCCGGGAGCTCCAGAGTCTCGCACCTCGTGGTTGATATGAAAAACCATATCGACAAAATAAGGGAACATTGCCGCAACGTGGTGTAAAGAGCTTTTTCCCATCTCAATAACAAAGGCGCCCGGGTTCCCGGACTTTTCCGGTTTCGGGGCGATTTCGGGGTAACGAATGAAAACGACATTGATCAACATAGGGTTCGGCAACGCGGTTTCGGCGGGGAGAGTTATCGCCGTCATTACGCCCCAGTCCGCTTCAGGCAAGAGAATACGGGAGGAGGCCAAGGAAAGCAATACGCTCATCGACGCCACCCATGGAAGGAAGACCAGGGCGATCATCATCATGGACAGCAACCACGTCGTCCTCTCGGCCATGAATCCCGAAACTCTCTCCAATCGTCTTACTGATGTCATAGAGGAATAATCGTGAAGAGGCTCTCGTTTGTCATTTCGGCCCCTTCGGGAACGGGGAAAACGACGATTATACAGCGGATACTCGCGGAGGACCCCCGTTATGAATTCGTTGTTTCCTCGACAACACGGCCCAGGCGTGTAAACGAGACCGAAGGTAAAAACTATTATTACCTCCCTGAAGACGAATTCAGACGCAGGGTCGATGAGAACGAGTTTATCGAGTGGGCCTTTGTTCATCAGCACTATTACGGGGTGACAAAAAAAGAGATTGACAGAATACGCACCGTGGAGAAAATCCCACTGTTCGATGTGGATGTTCAGGGCGCGCGGAATCTCAAAAAAAAGCTGGCCGACGGAGTTTTCATATTCATCGTTCCACCATCCCTTGACGTTTTACGAGATCGGTTAAATAACAGAAAAACCGAAAGCGAAGAGCAAATCGCGATTCGTCTCAGGAATGCCGTTGAGGAGATGAAATCCTATTCTCTTTATCATTACATTGTCGTAAATGAGAATATTGACGAGTCCTGCAGCTGCATAAAGGCGATTATGACCGCTGAATCCTGTGCGACCGGTCGCTGCCGGAACAGGATAATTGATATGATCGGAGGCATTACGTGATAATTCCGTTGAACAGGCTCATTTCCTTTAACGAGAACAGGTACGTGTTCACCCGCGCCGCCATGGTGGCCGTAGACAAGCTGGATTATCTCATCAACGATATACAGAGCGAGGAAAAATGGAAAACGGTGCCCAACATCCTCAATCTGTTCCTGAATGAAAAAGTGAAATACATCGTGAATGAGTGTGAGGACGAATCGACCGGCGCTGAATAGCCGGGTGGTCGTGTCGCCGGTCGGAGCGGGAAATATTGATGTCAGGTAATTGAGCGATTGAAGCGCTTGTAATTACAGGTCCGACTGCGAGCGGGAAAACAGGGCTTTCGCTGGAATTGAGCAGGACCCTGTTTGAGATTGTATCAGCCGATTCGGTGCAGGTTTACCGCCATCTTGATATAGGGAGCGCAAAACCGTCGGCCTTTCAGCGTTCGCTGGTGCCGCATCATTTAATCGATATTGCTGAACCAGATGAGGTTTTTACCGCCGGGGAGTTCTGCAGGAGAGCAGAGGCGATATGCGGCGGGATCAGGAGCAGGGGGAAAATCCCGCTTTTCGTTGGAGGCACGGGCCTTTATATCGATTCGTTTTTCAAGGGGCTGTCGGAGGTGCCGGATGTCACTGACGAGGTAAAACAAGCCCTGCGGAATGAGCTGGCTGAGAATGGCCTTGAATTTCTGTATAAGCGGCTTCTCGCGGCGGATCCCGTGTTCGCATCCAGAGTTCACAGGAACGACAGGCAGCGGATACTCAGGGGCCTCGAAGTGTACATCTCGACGGGAAAGCCCCTGAGCTCGTATTTCAATACGGGCCATGCCCGGCAGTCGCCGCGGACTCTTTACATCGGCCTGAGATTGGACCGGCATGAGTTGCGAAATCGTATTGATAAACGCATTGACAAAATGATGGGGAGCGGTTTTATTGAAGAGGTGGTGTCCCTGAGGGAAAGGGGATATGGGCCGGATCTGGCATCCATGAAGTCCATCGGATACCGGGAGATACACCAATATCTCGACGGTTTATGCAGCAGAGAAGAGGCGGTCGAGCGGATGAAAATCAGCACCGCGCAGTACGCGAAGCGCCAGATGACCTGGTTCGGTAAAAATCCGGACATTCACTGGTTCGACAATGCTTCACATGAAGGCGCAGTTGAATTGATTGGAAGGTGGATTGAAAATAATAAATGACCGCCCGCTTGGCGCGTTGTTTTTTATTATACGGTCTTCGGGATGGTTGCTTCCCGAGTGGAGTGGGAGGGGCCCGGTTCAGGATCGTTACAAATACAATAACACAAATAAAAGGTGGTTCTGATGAATAAACAGACAAAAAACCTGCAGGATCATTTCCTCAACCTTGCAAGGAAGGAGAAAGTCGAAATAACCATTTATCTGATGAACGGGGTGCCGATCAAGGGGAGGGTGCTGAGCTTTGATAATTTTACCATTCTGGTTGAAGTAGATAAGAAGCAAAATCTGATATATAAGCACGCGGTTTCCACGATTGTGCCTTTGAAGCCAATTCAATACAAGGATGAAGGCCAGTCCTGATTGAGACCCGCAGGGGATGATGGGCAAGAAAATTCTGGTTTTTCTGATAATCGCGGCGGCGCTTTACACCGCATTCACTACATTAATCCATTTGGGCGGCAATGAGGCGGGTTTTTTGGTGGAGCGGAAGACGGGGCGCGTGCTGCAACCGGTTTTGCCGGGGATGAACTTTGTTCCCCGGGCTTTCCTTATCTGGAAAAATGACTGTGTCGCCTTTCCCCGGAAAAACACCGACAGGCACGAGCTGAAAGTTCCGATTACCCGGCTGGAAGCGCTGGATATCACCCGGTATTCAGTATCCATTCCCCTGAAAATAACGTATGAGATTAAGGCTTCGGGATTTACGGCACCGGCGTATTCGTCATCATCGGCGGGGAGCCCGTTTTGCTCCGAGATGAAAATATTTCTTGAAGACAGCTTCCGCCGGTCGCTTGCCCCGTTTATGAACAATGACTTTAAACGGGATGATATTATCGCCAATATCGGCGATGTGATCAGCAAAGCCCGGTCCGAACTCGAGTCGCACGCGGCGTCTATGGGAGTGACAATCGAAGTGTTTGACATAAACGGGACGGTGGCCGTCCCCGCGAGCGATGTGTACAGCGAGGGATTGCGTTTTCTTGCAGAATTGAGCGAAGCTGAAAACAGGGCAAAAAAAGAATTGATATTATTCACGGCTGAATTAAAGAGGGAAGAGTTGCGAACGCAGCAGTATATCCGGAAGCTGTCGGGCGTGTCCGCGCTCTTGAAAGAATATCCTGATATAATCCGCTATATTTACGTTGACAGGCTTTCGAAAAATGTAAAAGTTATTGTCACCCAGGACAAAGCGGGATACCCCTTCGCTCTCGACGGCGGAGTGAGCGCTCACGTTCCAAAAGGAGAAATTGATAACCTTCGATAGGGTCAAGATTATAATAATTTGAGGTGCTTATTTATGGGTTGTGGCAGAAAAAGAAAACGCAAAAAGATAGCCAATCATAAAAGGAAGAAAAGAAGAAGACTCAATCGCCATAAAAAGAAGTAGAGGGCGCTGATATATGCGTATCGCGGAAAGAAGGGATTGGCGAGCAATATATGGCCGCCAATCTTTTTTTTATTACAATTCGGTTGCCGGCACTGACAGGTGATGAGAGCGAGATCCAGCACATCCAGAAAAAACAGCGGCGAAGTCAAGCGGTACTACTGGAAGAGACGGCCATCCGAGATCCGCGGCTACCAGAGGACATTGTACCTGACTGATGACGACGGTGATTACATCAGGGTGGATTATAACCTCAAGGAGAAGAGGGTCCGGCTGTATATCGAAGATGCCGAGGACGGCGGCATACCGTACTATTCGGTGATAACGGCCGGGAAGATCACCGCGGAGAGAAACGCCTCAACGGGAAGGTCGTTCAGCCTGAATGATAAGTTTTCAAAAAGGGCCGATATCTTCTCGTCCATACCCAATAAGGAAATCATCAGGCTGATAAACAAAAATTACGGAATCAGCGAAAATCGGGAAGAGGTGCAGAAGCGGCTCCAGGCGCGAAAGCAGGAGCTTGAGAAGACAAGAGTCAGATATTTCGGGCAGGATGGCCACGAGGCTGCTTCAGAAGGCGCCGCGAGATCGAGGCAGAGAAAGATAAGAATGGTCGACCTGATTGACCTCTTTATCGGGCTGAACATCTGCCTTGGCTTTTACTATTTCAACAGGACAATGTTTGCCACGGGCATCATCGCCGCTTTTTACGGAATTCTGATGGGTCTCATCGACATCTTTTTCAGAAACAGGGAGCCCGTATTCACGAAAATAATAGTTTTTGTCCTTCTGGGATCGGCCCTGTATGTGTACGGGTATTACTGGGGCTGAGCGGGTAATTATTTTTTCGGCTGTTAATTTTATTATTGAAATGTATATGTTGATTCCTGATAATGCTGTATATAAGTCCGTCGGCAAAAGCAACAACTTCTGGAAATAAGCCTTATGGAAAAGGTCGAGAAAACCCTCAACTCCCTTCAGATTGTATGCTTTAAAATCGGCACCGAGGAATACGGGATCGAGATTCTCAAGGTGCAGGAGATACTGAAGCTGCCGAAAATTACCAAGCTTCCAAGGTCGGCGGAGTTCATAATGGGAGTTATAGACCTGCGTGGGAAAGTGATCCCCATCATCGACCTGAGCACCCGGTTTGGCAATAAAAAGGGACAGGCGTCGGAGAACAAGCGGGCCATTGTGGTGGACATACGCGGGAAGCAGGTGGGCCTCGCCATTGACGCTGTCAGCCATGTGCTTAAAGTGGAATCTGACAAGATTGAACCGCCCCCTCCCATTGTGAAAGGCATTTCCGGGCGCTACATAGTCGGGATCGCGAAAGTCAGCGACGGTTTCGTCATCATTCTTGATATCAACCAGATCTTTTCACACGAAGAGCTGAAAGCGCTCTGACGCCCGGCCTTTCATCACGCGGATGCGATAGTACCCAGCCGTTTTTCCACCTCCGATTATTAATTATTGACAATTCAACGGATTCTGCTGTTATTAATGGGTAAGCGCCCGGCCCGGAGAGCATGGATGAGTGCGATCAGCATACTTGTAGTTGAGGACGAGTTTTTCATCGCGCTGGATCTGAAAAACGCGCTTGAGAAATCCGGCTATTCGGTTCTCGGCATGGTGTCGACCGGGGAGCAGTGCCTCGAGTTCCTGGCGCGCACCAGGGTCGACATCGTCCTGATGGACATCAAGCTTGACATGGGCATGGACGGGATTGACGTTGCCAGGCTCCTGGCCGACAGGCACGATATCCCTGTCATTTTCATCACCGCCCATTCCGACGAGGCCACCCTCCAGAAAGCCAAGAAGTCGCTTCCTTACGGCTACATCATCAAACCCATCAACAAACGGGAGCTCCACATTTCAATCGAGACGGCGCTCTACAAGCACAGGCTTGACCAGGAGCTGAAGTGGAGTGAGAAGAAGTATCGAACGCTCTTTGAAAATTCAAGAGACCCCGTGTGTGTCACTGACACGGATTTCATCATTCGTGACGTAAATGCCGCAATGTCGGCGCTCTTCGGCGCTGATAAAAGCCGCCTGGCCGACTCGCCGCTGCGCGAATTGTTTGCCGAAAGGGAAGAGTTCGCGGCAATGACCGGCGATCTGCGCTCCGGCGGGACGCTGCTTGACAGGGAAATGCGCCTGGTTGCGTCGGGAGGGTCGATTCGTGAATGCCTGATTACCGCGTCCCTGTACGAGATGGAGCCGAGAAAGCTTGCGATGTTCGAGTTCATCATCAGGGACATCACCGGGGAAAAGCGCGTCATGGCGGACCTTATGCGGTCCCGTGAGGAGATGCGCATGCTTTACGAACACGCACAGAACCTCCGGGAACAGGAGCGCCTGACAATATCCCGCGAGATTCACGATGTGCTGGGGCAGATGGTCACGGCGCTCAAGATGGATTTCGTTTCCCTGTTCAAAACGGTCCCTCATGACAGCCCGGATCTCAACGAGAAGAAGTCGGCCATACTGGCAATGGCCGACCGTCTGTCGGACATGATTTCGAGCATCGCCTCCCAGCTGAGGCCGTCCATCCTCGATGATCTCGGCGTCGCCGCGGCCATCGAATGGCAGGCCGCTGAATTTTCCAAGCGCACCGGCATTGAAACAGAGGTGAATCTGACGGAAGTTGAGGAATATCTGGGCGAAGGAACCCCGGTCGCGATATTCAGGGTGCTGCAGGAATCGCTCACCAACGCCATGAGGCACTCGAAGGCTTCGCGGGTCGATATTGATCTTTCCCTTGACGGAAGCGAGGTGGTGCTGCTGATTCGGGACAACGGCGTCGGCATTCCGCCGGAAAAGGTGAACAATCACCTTTCTCTCGGCCTCATAGGAATGCGCGAGCGCGTCGCTTCCTGCGGGGGCGTTCTGGCCGTGAGCTCAATACCGGGGCAGGGGGCTTCGATTGAGGTGAGAATACCGGCGCACGCGGAGATTGCGGTCAATGATTAGAATTATTATTGCGGATGACCACGAAATCGTGAGGGCCGGTCTCAGGCAGCTGATTGCGGGTGAGACGGACATAGAGGTCGCGGGGGAGGCCTCGGACGGCCAGGAGCTGATCGAGCTTTTACGGAAAAACAGATACGATGTCGTGCTGCT
>CAZPZJ010000008.1:0-36966 GCA_964591055.1 uncultured Leptospiraceae bacterium | reverse complement strand
CGGTGGCGGTAAAAATGCTGCTTAATATGCTGTCCTGTAAAACGGGGCAAGGCCATGTCTATAGGTTAGACAAAGAGGGAATAACTCATGCATTAAACAAACAGGAATGTGAATGGCAAGTAAAATTCTCATGTCTGTTTTCATAACAATGGAACGTCGAGGTTAAAATGTCTTTAACGACACATTACAACTGGCGGAAAATGCTGTTATTAAAAAAAAATCGAAAAGTTTACATATTACTGACTTATCAGCATATAAGATTACACTGAATAAAATATCAAATTCCGACCACTTTTGCTTGACCCATCAATAAAAAGAAAGTATAGTATTCTCATGATGCTTGATGCGTCAAGCAATTATTTGTAATACCAATTATTGGATCAATCATGTAGGAGCTGGGACTCTTCATTAAAGTCGCCCGAGAACATCGGGGAATCACCATCAGGGAAGCTGTAGAAATTAGCGGCATCTCAAACGCCTATTGATGCAAGGTCGAGAACGGGAAAAAAAACCGTCGCCTGATACGCTCAACAAGCTGAGCGTCATTTGCCAGGGTTCATGCGAGATGCCCATGCATAAAGCAGGCTACCCCTTTTTCGATTACCTCGACAGTGAGGGAGAGGACAGTGGGAACATGACCAGCGTGCTCATTGTGGATGACCGCCCGGGGTACCGTGGGATAATAAGGTCCCATCTTACGCGTGATGCATCGCCGCATTTCGTCCTTTCCGAAACCGGTAGTGGTGAAGAAGACCTGCGGGCGGTGACCACGATTGTCCCGGATTGTATTTTGCTGGATTATCACCTCCCCGACATGAACGGCCTGGCGGTATTTGAAAAGATCAAACGCATGGATGTCCTCAGAGACACATCAGTGATAATACTGACGGGCAATGGAAGTGAAGAAACGGCGGTGCGGGCCATGAAAATGGGCGCGGTAAACTATCTTAACAAGGATATCATATCGCGGGAGATGTTCATGAGCGCCGTAGAGCACGCAGTAAAAAGAAAACATCTCCGTGAGTCGCTTCGCCTGCGGTCCGGGAAGAAACGTCCGGACGCGGACGGCTTCCTCGATTCCATAACGGCCATCGCCGCGAAAACAGCGGCTGTCGCCGGAAGAGTCATCGAAACAAACGAAAATCTGAAGAACGATCCGGATATGACGATCATACTGGGCAAGTCGAAGGAACTGCTGTCTTATGGAGATGTGTAGCGTAGAATCATGCATACCGGGTCAACCAATACGAGGAGGATGGATTGAATATCGTTCCGGAAAAAATCAATATAGAAACAGGGGTAGTGCGGATCCCGCTCCTTGAAGACAGCGAGCTGGATATGAAACTAATTAATAGGGAGCTTGGTAAATCTGGTATATTCTACCAGTTGCAGCATGTTGTGGACGAGGCATCGTTTAAAACGGCTCTGGATACGTTCAGTCCCGATATCATTCTCTCTAATTTCTGCCTTCCATCCTACGACGGCTTTCCCGCCCTCAACGAGGTGCGGAGCCGCGATTCGGAAGTGCCCTTCATATTCGTACGCGGCGCCATAGGGGAAGACCTCGCCATCGAGGCGCTCAAGCGCGGCGCCACGGACTGCGTGAACAAGAGCCACCCGGGCAGGCTCTCCTGGTCAGGGTAAAGGGCTGTCGACGAGACCGGGGAACGCCGCAAGCGCCAAGAAGCAGAAGAAGAGATTACGAGCGGTTACGAAAGACTTCACAATATCTTGTTCGAGAGTATCTATGCCATGTCAACTGCACTCGAGTTTCGCGATCTCTGCATCGCCGGTCACCGAAAACGGGTTGCGGAGGTCGCGTCGGCCATCTCCCGCACGCTGGGGCCCTCAGAAGACCGCATCGACGGCATGTGCCTGGCGGGCATGGTTCACGACATAGGAAACATTTACGTGCCCGTGGAAATCCTCGCGCGGCCGGGCAGGCTGTCAGACGTGGAATTCATAATGATCAAGGGGCATTCCGAGACTGGTTACATAATACTCGAGGACGCCGACTACCCCTGGCCCATCGACCAGGAAGTCTACCAGCACCACGAGCGCATGGACGGCACCGGGTAACCCCGGGGGCTTTCGGGGGATGGTATCATTCTGGAAGCGAGAATCATCGCCATGGCGGACGTGATGGAGGCCATGGCATCGCACCGGCCCTACCGCCCCGCCCTGGGTACCGAGGTTGCCCTGGCGGATATCTACAAAGGGGCCGGGAAGATTTATGATAAGGAAGCCGCGGAGGCGTGCCTGTCGCCCCTCATGGGAGGGTTAGCTTTTACGTAGGAGGCAAGGACTAGCCACAGAGGCACTGAGAAAAAGAATGATAATGAAGAAAGAAGAAGAAAAGAACAAAATACTCTGTGCTCCTGTGCCTCTGTAGCAAGAACAATGAGAGTAGTCGCAAATATGTAGGGACGAAGAGAGTGAATAAAATTATGACAACAGATATAACCACCACACGGGAAATAGTGAAAGCCATAAACTCCGAAACCCGGAACCGGATCGTAGTGTTTTCCCTGGACGAGCCGCGCTATGCCCTGCCGCTTTCCGCTGTCGAGCGCGTAGTCCGCGCAGTGGAAATCACGCCCCTGCCTAACGCCCCCGAAGTCGTCCAGGGCATGATCAATGTGCAGGGAAGGATTGTCCCGGTGGTGAACATCCGCGAACTGCTCCATTTGCCGGCGCGTGAGATATACTGCGGCGACCATTTCATCATTGCGCGCACACAATTGCGGACCGTGGCGCTGGTGGCGGATTACGTGGCCGAAATCCGCGAATGTACCGGTAGTGAGATGGTAAGCGCCGGCGAGACGCTGCCATTCGTGGAATACATCAAGGGAGTAGCAAAGACGGAAGACAATCTCATTCTCATTTACGATCTCGACTTGTTTGTCCCGCTTGACAAAGAGCGGGATATGGATACTGCGCTTACGGGCGGTGCGGGATGAAAAGCGTTCTGAGTCATGGAATGCTGTCCCGATTAAGCGAAATCGTCGCCGCGCGAACGGCCCTGTATTTTCCCCGGGAACGGTGGAGCGATCTTGAAAGCAAAGTGGTAACGGCCGCCGGGGAATTCGGTTTTGCCGATGCTGAATCGTTCATCCGGTGGCTGGCGTCATCTCCGGTAACCAGGGAGCAGATCGAATTGCTGGCGAGTCATCTCACAATCAGCGAAACCTATTTCTGGCGCGAGCCGCAGGTCTTTGATGCTCTCGTGGAACACATTCTGCCGGAACTTGCCCGATCAAAGGAAGGAAGCGGCAAACTGTTGAGAATCTGGAGCGCGGGCTGTTCCACCGGCGAGGAGCCGTACTCGATAGCGATCGCCCTTCACAGAGTGATTCCCGACCTGGAAGAATGGAATATTACCCTCCTGGCGACTGATATCAATCCCCAAATATTACAAAAAGCCAACGCCGGCATATACAGGGAATGGTCGTTTCGAAACGCACCTTCCTGGCTCAAAGACGGATATTTTCTGCCCAGGGACGGCGGCAGGATGGAAATACTGCCGGAGATCAAAAAGATGGTAACGTTTTCCTACCTGAATCTCGCCGAAGACATCTATCCGTTACCCTTGAACAATACGGGCGCCATGGATATCATTTTCTGCCGCAACGTGCTGATGTATTTCACGTCCGGGCGTGCAGTGCAGGTAGTACAGGGCCTCTACCGTTCCCTCGCGGACAAAGGCTGGCTGATGGTCGGCGCCAGCGAGCTTTCCCAGCAGCTTTTTCCGCAATTTGCTTCAGTCAATTTCCCCGATGCGGTTGTGTACCGGAAAGAGACATCGGGGTCGCGACCGTCAGCGGTTTATCGATGTGAGGAAATCCTTTCTCAACAAGAAATCGATCAGCCGTCTGTTGAACCTGCCGCAGAGAACGGACAACCGGTGCGGCCGCATCTATACCCCGATAATGAAATAATACGTGAAGATTGGCTCAATGAATACCGGGACACGGCATGTGAAGAGGTCCCGGAGCTTCGAGTTGATAATGATGATAGAAACAAGGCGGATAAAACCGAAGGTGAGGAGTCACAAAGTAACGTAACAGGATTGATCCGGGAGCTTGCCGATAGCGGAAATCTATCCAAGGCGCTGGCATTATGCGATACGGCCATCACGGCTGACAAACTTGATCCAGGCCTGAGTTATCTCCGGGCCGTAATTCTCCAGGAACTGAACAGGTACAATGAAGCGGTCATTTCACTCAAGCACACGCTCTATCTCAAACCGGACCATGCGCTGGCGTATTTTTCGCTGGGGAATATACTACTGCGTCAGGGTGACGCGAAATCGGCATACAGGTGCTTCGAAAACGCCCTTGAGCTTTTAAGCCCATACGGGCAGGAGGACATTCTGCCTGAATCCGAGGGGCTGACGGCCGGGAGGTTAAGTGAAATAATTCGGGTTACAATCTCGATGGGGGTCCTGGCATGAGAATTCACTGCCATGCCATGTTGTCACAGAGAGACACGGAGAGATGCTCCCCGGACAGCCTCCGACTGCCACCCCCGAAGGGGGTTTGGGAACGAACAGCGGATTTAGCGTACAGACGTCCCCCTTCGGGCGATGCACTGAGCCCGTCGAAGTGGGGTTTGGGGGCCCGAGGAGAGTAGTTACCATGAATAAAGACAACCAGATACCCGCACCTGAACAAGCAACGGGGATTGACTGGAGCGAGGTTCACCGCCGGATTGAAAAAGCGCGGGAAGCGCTGGAGCGGGGAGAGGCGCTGTCTCCGGAGGAAGCGCGCGCCATTCTTACAAAACGCGCGCGCGCCCTTGCGCAGGAACCCGGGCAGGCCATATCGGTGCAAAACTGCCTTGAAATAATCGAGTTCAGGTTGTCGCGGGAAACGTACGGCATCGAATATGCGTTTGTACGCGAAGTCTTTCCCCTGGAAGACCTCACACCGCTGCCGTGCGCCCCTTCCTTTGTTCTCGGCATCGTCAACGTTCGCGGGCGGATCATCTCCGTCGTCGATCTCAAGAAATTCTTCAACCTCCCGGACGGGGGACTGGGAGACATGAATAAAATAATCATCATGAGCAACGACGTGATGGAGTTCGGGATTCTCGCGGATGTCATCATCGGGACGTTTTCGATTCCGCCGGGAGATATCCAGCCGCCGCCCCCGACCGTCACCGGAATAGGCGCCGGGTATCTGAAGGGAGTTACCGGCGGGCGCGTGATCATCCTCGACGCGGAGAGGATCCTGGGCGACGAGAAGATCATCGTGCTCCAGGAGGCGGAGTAGAAAACATCCGATCAAAGGAGAAAATGCCATGAAACGCTTTGTGAATCTTTCCACCCGGATCAAACTCATGTGCGGTTTCGGCATGATGTGGCTCTTGCTGGCGGTCGTGGTCCTCATCGCGTACAGGGGCATGACGGGGATCACGCAGTCCGAGCAAACGCTGCACAATCTACATTTCACGGAAGCTCTCGAATTACAGCAACTCAGGGCCCACCAGAATTTCAACCGGGCGGAGATACTGGAGATGATGCTGTCCGTCAAGAGGTCGGATCAGGAAGAAAATGAAAAAAATATCAAGGAACGCAACCGGCAAATTGATGAGATTCTTGAAAAACTGCTCAAACTTGATTCGAATTCCCGGTTCCAGGGCCGGCTCAATGAATTGAAAAATACCGTGGCTGCATATCGTACTACCCGGGAACAGGAGATTGCCTTGATTAACCAGGGTAAGGTGGAAGAGGCGCGACAACTGGGGATCGGCATCCAGGCCGAACGTTTTGGAAAGATCCGATCCATCGCACAGGAGTTGGGCGACAAATCAATCGTTGAGATAAACCAGCGGCTTGCCCAGGATACGCGGAACGCCGATTTTTCCCTGGTTCTTTTTCTTGTCATCGGGACTTTGGGCCTCCTGGCGGGAATTTTCATCGTCGTTGTTCTCAACCGGACCATTGTCAATCCATTGAATGCGCTCTCCGGCGTGGCGGCGCGAATCACCGGCCGTGATGATCTGGCTATTACGATTCCGGTTGAAGAAAGAACGGATGAGATCGGCGCATTGACCCAGGCTATCAGGGGGATGCTGGAAAACCTGCGCAATACGACTGCGGACATTTCCGAAAGCAGGCGATTGAATGAGGAATTGACTGCTTCCCGCGACCAATTGGAAAAACGCACTACCGAACTGACGCACTTGCTGCAAAAAATAAAAGAAGCGGTCACTGTCCTGGCGGCCTCGTCCAGCGAAATAATGGCGGCGACGACCCAGGTCGCGTCAGGCACCGCAGAAACCGCCAGCGCGATCAGCGAGACAACGGCCACGGTGGAAGAAGTGCGGCAGGCCGCCAAACTTTCCTCGGAGAAGGCAAAGAACGTCGCCGATAAAGCGCAGCGGGTCGCCCAGGTCTCCCAGGCCGGAATGGAATCAGTCGAGAGAACATCCGCCGTGATGGAACAAATCCGCGAACAGATGGAGTCCATCGCGCAGACCATAGTCCGGTTGAGCGAGCAAAGCCAGTCGATCGGCGGCATCATCGCTTCGGTCACCGACCTTGCCGATCAGTCCAATCTCCTCTCGGTCAATGCGGCCATCGAGGCTTCCCGCGCCGGGGAGCAGGGAAAGGGGTTCGCCGTGGTTGCGCAGGAGATCAAGGTCCTGGCGGAACAGTCGAAGCAGGCGACCGCGCAGGTCCGCGGCATCCTGGGCGATATCCAGAAGGCGACCGGCATCGCGGTGATGGCCACCGAACAGGGGAGCAAGGCAGTGGAGGCCGGCGTCAAGCAGTCGGCGCAGGCAGGGGAGACGATCCGCGTGCTGTCGGACGAGATTGCCGTCGAAGCGACGCAGTCCGCCGCACAGATTGTGGCGTCGAGCCAGCAGCAGGTCATAGGGATGGACCAGATCGGCATCGCAATGGAGAGCATCAACCAGGCGGGAGCGCAGACGGCGGCGAGCATGCGCCAGGCGGAGACCGCGGCGCAGAACCTCCATGAGCTGGGACAGAAGCTCAAAGGAATGGTCGAGCAGTTCAAGGGATAAGGAGGGCATGAACGATGGATGCGGATAACGAATTCCTCAAACGGCTCCGCGGCACGTTCCGGATCGAGGCGGAAGAGCATGTCCGCGCGATTTCCGCCGGCCTCATGGAGCTGGAAAAAAATCCCGGCGTGGAAAAGCTCGCGGAGCTGGTCGAAACCGTCTTCCGCGAGGCGCACAGCCTCAAGGGCGCGGCGCGGTCCGTGGACCTGAGAGACGTCGAGGCGGTGTGCCAGCGCCTCGAGGGCGCGTTTTACGCGCTGAAACGCCGGGAAATCGGACTGTCAACGGCCATGTTCGACCTGTTTCACCGGGCAGTGAATGCCATTGCCGAACTCATTTTATCAGCGGAAGGAGGAGCGCCGGCCGACCGATCGAATATCAGGGAATTGATGGGACAGCTGGCGGAGATTCCCCGGGGCGCAGCGACAGCAGGCGAGCCGGAACCGGAAGGGCCCGGGCAAGCTGTGGGGACCGCTCCCGGGGAGAACCCCGATACAACACCTACAAGAGATGACCGGCACGACACCCGCATACCGGACGCGAAAAAGCAGATCAGTATGAAATCCGTGAGGATACCCACGGCCAGGCTGGACCCGATCCTCCTCCAGGCGGAGGAAATGATCCAGGTTACCATGGCCGCCGGCCAGCGTGTGGGCGAATTGAAGGAGATCGACCGGTCTCTCGTTTCCTGGGAAGCGGAGTGGATAAAATGGAAAGAAAAGCCTTCAGCTTCAGAGGCGCAGCAGTCGGGAAAAATGCCGGGATGGAATGAAACGCGTTTTAACGAGCTCAAGGGCAGGGTCGCCGCCGTGTCCAGGTCGATGGAGCAGGACTTCCGCACTCTCAAACGCATGGTGGACGACCACTTGGAGTCGATGAAACAGGTCATGATGCTTCCGGTTACGACTCTTGTTGAGGCTTTCCCAAAGTTTGTCCGCGATCTCGCGAGAGACCAGGGTAAAGAGGTGGAACTGGTCATCAGCGGGTCTGAAACCGAAATAGACAAGAGGATCCTTGAGGAGCTGAAAGACCCGCTCATCCACCTTGTGCGGAATTGTATCGACCACGGCATAAAAAAACCGGAAGAACGCGCCCTCTTGAATAAAACGCCGAAAGGAACAATAAATATAATATTCGGAATAAAGGACGGTCGCCAGCTGGAAATCCTTGTGTCCGACGACGGCGAGGGCATCGACGCGGAACAGGTCAGGGCGGCGGCTATACAAACGGGCATTGTCGCGCCAGATGCGGCGGGGAAGCTCACTGATCAGGAAGTTTTATCGCTGATTTTTAAATCGGGAATCACCACCAGCCCCATAATTACCGACATATCGGGGCGCGGACTGGGCCTTGCGATCGTGAGAGAGAAGGTCGAGAAACTCGGCGGATCCGTGTCGGTCGACTCCCATCCCGGTATTGATACGGCGTTCCGGCTCGTAATGCCGCTGACCCTCGCCACCTTCAGGGGCGTTCTGGTGAGGGTGAATGAACACGTGTTCGTGGCGCCCACCGCCGGCGTTGAACGAGTTATAAGGGCCGAACAGGATGAGATACTGACGGTAGAAAACCGGAAAACCATACGGCTGAACGGTCAGGTTCTGTCGCTGGTAATGCTGGGCGACATATTGGAGTTGCCGGATAATAACAATGAGCCCGCGGACAAAATATCTGTGGTGGTGATTGCATCCGGCGATACGCGCATCGCCTTTCAGGTGGACGAGGTCCTTGACGAACTGCAGGTGTTCGTGAAAGGCATGGGCAGGCAGCTCCGCCGCGTTCGCAACATTGCCGGCGCGACGGTCCTGGGCACCGGCAGGGTCATTCCCGTACTCAATGTCTCCGATTTAATAAAATCCGCCCTGCGAAGGTCCACGACGGTAAAAGCGGCTGAAACAATCAAAAAGGAAACAATAAAAAAAAGAAGAATTCTCGTGGTGGAAGATTCAATCACGGCGCGGACGCTGATCAAGAACATCCTGGAAACGGCCGGTTACCGGGTCTCCACGGCCGTAGACGGCGTGGACGCCTTCACCCGGGTCCGCGGCAACGAATTCAACCTGGTCGTTTCGGACGTTGACATGCCGCGGATGAACGGTTTTGAACTGACGGAGAATATCCGAAGCGATAAACAATATAGAGAACTTCCGGTCGTTCTGGTCACGGCGCTCGAATCGCGCGAAGACCGCGAGCGGGGCATTGAAGTCGGCGCGAACGCGTATATCGTGAAAAGCAGTTTCGACCAGAGCAATCTGCTGGAAGTGGTTAAACGATTCATGTAGGGGGGCAGGGATGATAAAAGTCCTTATAGTCGAAGATTCGCCCGTAGCGCAGGAATTTTTAACATATATTTTTTCATCTGATCCGGAAATTCAAGTAGTGGGCGTTGCAAGCAACGGCAAAGAGGCGCTTTTTGCCGTCGAAGAGAAACGGCCCGACGTGATAACCATGGATATCCACATGCCCGTCATGGACGGTTTTGAGGCGACACGTCGGATCATGGAAACGCATCCGACGCCGATTGTCGTCGTGAGCGGCAGTACCGGCGCCACCGAGATCGGCTCCACGTTCAGGGCGATGGAAGCCGGCGCGCTGGCCGTGGTCCTCCGCCCACAGGGGCTCAATCATGAGGATTTCGAGCCTGCCTCAAAGGAACTCGTCCAGACGGTGAAGCTGATGTCCGAGATCAGGGTCGTACGACGCACCCCGAGTATTGCGGGAAAGCGGGAGACGGCCCCGCGCCATGCTCCGCGTCCGCTCAATGCGGAAATGGAAATACGGGCGGCCGCCATCGGCGCTTCCACCGGCGGGCCTCCCGTTCTCATGCAGATCCTGTCACTGTTGCCGAAAGACCTGTCATTCCCGATTCTCATAGTCCAGCATATTGCCCAGGGTTTTACGAAGGGTTTTGTCGATTGGCTGAACGAGGCGTCGTGCTTCCCCGTAAGCATCGCGGAGCATGGGGATTGTCTCACGCCCGGACAGGCATACGTCGCGCCGGATGGGTTTCACCTGGGAGTGTCGGAGGGCCCCCGGATACTGCTCGGCAATCACGCGCCGGAGAATGGATTGCGGCCATCGGTCGCCTGTCTCTTCCGCACCGTCTCGCAGGTGTTCGGATCCCGCGCGGTCGGCGTGCTGCTGACCGGCATGGGTAAAGACGGCGCGGAGGAGCTGAAAACGATGAAGGAACAGGGCGCGATCACCATCGCCCAGGACGAGGAAAGTTCCGTCGTACACGGCATGCCGGGCGAGGCTATACGGCTCGGCGGGACAACGCATGTTCTTCCGCCTGAAGGCATAGCAGCCATGCTGGCCGATCTTAACAAGAAACAAAATGGAGGGCGCCAATGACAGTTAATACAAGCCCCGCGGAAAAAGCGGTCAACATCCTTGTGGTCGAGGACAGCGCTACCCAGGCGGAACAGCTGAGATACCTGCTGGAACAGCATTCATACGTTGTGGCAGTTGCAAATAACGGCACGCAGGCCCTGGAACACATAGGCAAACACACGCCCACGCTGGTCATTACCGACATTGTGATGCCGGAAATGAACGGCTACGAGCTCTGCCAGAAAATCAAGGATAATGAGAAGACAAGGGGCATCCCCGTGATTCTCCTTACCTCCCTGAACAATTCTGAGGACGTGCTGGAGGGGCTGGCATGCGGCGCGGACAATTTCATCAGCAAGCCGTACAATAAGCAATACCTTCTATCGAATATCGCCAACATACTCATCAACATGAAACTGAGTAAAAATGAACATGTGCGCGTGGGTGTGGAGATCCAGATCGGGGAGAAAAAGCGTTTCATCACCGCGGACCAGCAGCAGATGCTCAGCATGCTCATTTCCACATACGAAGCGGCGGTCAACAGGAACAGGGAATTGATCCAGGCGCAGGACGAGCTGACGCAAATTAACGAGCGGCTTGAGGAGATGGTCGAGGAGAGAACGGCCGAGCTGACGGCCTCGGAGGTCAAGTTCCGGCGGCTCTTCGAAGCGGCGAAGGACGGCATCCTGATTCTTAATGCCGATACCGGCGTGGTTGATGATGTAAATCCATTTCTGTCCCAATTGCTGGGACAAGAGAGCGAACAAATCGTTGGCAAGAAAGTATGGGAGTTGGGATTCATAAATGATATTATTGCCAATAAAGCAAACTTCGAAGAATTGCAGCAGAAGGAGTATATCCGTTACGAAGACAAGCCGTTGGAAAACGACGACGGGGAGCGAATCGACGTGGAATTCGTTAGTAACATCTACGAGGTGAACGGCCGTAAGGTGATCCAATGCAACATCCGGGACATCACCGAACGCAAGAAGGCGGAAGATGACCTTCAGCGACAATTAAAAGAACTTCAACGTTGGCATGCCGTCACGGTGGACCGCGAAGACCGGATGATGGAATTGAAAAGGGAAGTCAATGATCTGCTTAAAGAAGCGGGCAGACCGGTCAAATATGGCGGATGATTGGCTTGGAGTCTGGCTCGCGTGTTGCCGGTATCGGGCTGGTGAGAAAACAAATGAAAACAAATAAAAGGGAAATAAAGCAGAAAAAGACTGCTGCTGATAAGAAGTTCAGTCAATCCCCCGTTGTTTTCGTGGAATTGGAAAAGAAAACACACGATAAGGCCATACACATGCGAAAGATTACACGCAGTGAACTTGAAAAACAGATTGCGGAACTCAAAAGGGAGAATCACGTTCTTGAAGAATCCTATGAAAAATACCGGGTCCTGTTCGATATGTTTCCCCTCGGTATCAGTATTACGGACACGGACGGGAAAATCATTGAGACCAACAGGGAATCCGAGCGACTGCTTGGCATATCCCAAGAAGAGCACTCTCTGCGAAAAATCGACAGCCCCGAATGGAGTATCATACGCCCCGATGGGACGCTGATGCCTCCCGATGAATACGCAAGCATGCGCGCCCTGAAGGAAAAGCGGAAAGTGGAAAATGCTGAAATGGGAATAGTAAAGGGCGACGGGGATGTCACATGGATAAGCGTCAGCGCCGCGCCCATACCGCTGGAAAACTACGGTGTGGCGATCACTTACGGAGACATCACCGAGCGTAGACGAGTGGCGGCTCTCAACGTAGCCCTGTTGAATCTGATTGAATACTCCCTCACCCATTCCCGGGACGAATTGCTTGAAGAAACGATCAATGAAGCCGAGAAGCTAAGCGGCAGCGTTATAGGCTTCTATCATTTTGTTGATGAGGACCAGGAGAAATTGACCCTCCAGAACTGGTCCACCCGAACCAAAGCGGAGTTCTGCAAAGCGGAAGGAAAGGGGTTGCATTACGCCATCGCCAAGGCCGGCGTCTGGGTGGATTGCGTGTACCAGCGGAAGCCGGTGATCCACAATGACTACATCTCGCTACCCCATCGCAAAGGACTGCCCGAAGGTCATGCGCCTGTGATCCGGCAACTGGTAGTGCCGGTCATGCGAGGGGAGAAGGTGATGGCGATTCTCGGTGTCGGAAACAAACCAACCGATTATGATCAAGCAGACATCGAGGCGGTTTCATTACTCGCCGATATGGCATGGGAAAATACCGAGCGCAAGCGGATGGAGGAGGAGTTGAGTCACAAGAACGAAGAGCTCCTGGCCTCAAATTCCCGGCTTCAGGAAATCATGCAAACCCAGGAGCGCTCCAGGCAGGCGCTTCTCAGCATCCTCGAGGACGGGAATCTTTCCAGAAAGGCGCTTCATGAAAGCGAGGAGAAGTTTTCCACGGCGTTTCGCACATCCCCGTATGCAATTACAATTACCTGCATTAAAGATGGAAGGTTTATCGAAGTCAATGATGCGTTCACAGCACTTTCGGGGTACACCAGGGAAGAGGTGATTGCCGACTCATCGGTGGGCATGAACCTGTGGGCGGAATCGGAGGAATGGAACAGCGTGGTATCCGCTCTTCTTGCGGGCAGTGAAGTGGCAACTAGGGAATTCCGTTTTAAAAGGAAAAACGGTGAAATCTTAACGGCGCTGTTTTCCGCCCAGATCATTCATCTCGGCGGCGAGCCCTTTATCCTTTCCAGCATCAATGACATCACCGAGCGCAAGCAGGCGGTGGAAGCCCTTCAGGAAAGCGAAGTAAAGTATCGGACCCTCTACGAGACCATGGTTCAGGGCGTCGTGTATCAGTCGGCAGACGGGACCGTCATTTCCGCAAACACCGCCGCTGAGCGGATACTGGGGCTTACCCTCGACCAGATACAGGGGCGCGCTCCTATGGACCCGGGGTGGAAGACCATCCGCCAGGACGGGGCCGATTTCCCCGAGGAGGAACACCCCTCCATGGTCGCCCTTCGCACCGGAAAAGAGGTGAGCGGGGTGGTTATGGGTATCTTTAACCCATCATTGAATGACTTCCGGTGGACAAGTATAAATGCGCTCCCGCTGTTCATGGATGGTGAAAACAGGCCCTACCAGGTCTATACAACTTTCACGGACATAACCGACCTCAAGGCGGCGGGACTTAAGGCTCTTTATCAGCTCCAGTTTTTATACGTGATTATAAACGCCATCAATGTTCCGATTTATTTCAAGGACGCGGAGGGGCGTTATAGCGGCTGCAATAAAGCTTTTGAAGGGTTCGCGGGTGTTCCTATGAGCGGGCTGATCGGAATGACCGTGTTTGACCTGTGGCCCGGGGAACTTGCCGAGGGATATAACCAAAAGGACCTGGAGCTTCTCGAGACCGGAGGCAACCAGACATATGAGGCACAGGCGCGGTTTGCCGATGGTACGTATCGCCATGTCATGTACCATAAGTCTTTGTTTTACGATAAAAACGGCAAGGTCGGCGGTATCGTGGGGGCTATGCTCGATATAACAGATCGGAAGCGGGCGGAGGAGGCGCTGCGGCTGAAGAACCTCGTATTCGATGCGTCGCTGACGGCGAATAGCATAGCCGACGCGAGCGGTGTGATCACCGAGGCCAATGCCTCCTTTCTCCGGACCTGGGGATACGCGGGCATAGATGAGGTGAAGGGCAGGACGATAGCCAGCTTCTTCCTGAACCGGGACGAGGCCGGGGCCATCCTCGCCGCCCTCAATCAAACGGGTGAATGGGAAGGCGACTTCACGGCGAAACGGAAAGACAGGTCGGTCTTTTTAGCTCATTGCCTGGCTACAGTCATACGCAACGACAGGGGCGAGGTCGGTGGATACCAATCGTCAATCATAGACGTGACTGACGAACGGGAGGCGGTTGCCGGGATTGAGCACCTGACGAAGGTGCTCAAAGCCATCCGCAATGTCAACCAGTTCATCGTCCGGGAGAAGGATCCGGCGCGGCTCATACGGCAGATATGCGAATTGCTCATCGAGACGCGCGGCTACAATGGTGCGTGGATCGCTTTTGGAGCCCCGGGGGCACCGCCCACGGCGCAGGCGCAGGCCGGGTGGGGAGAGCGCTTTGAGCCCTTGGCCAGTCGCCTCGCTGAAGGCCGCTGGCCGCGGTGCCGGGACATTGCGGCGTGGGCGCCCGACGGCTTCGCATCGCTTGATCCCGAAGAGATTTGCCGGGAGTGCCTTCTCGGCGGCGAGTACAACTTCGATCTCGCCGCGGTCGTGTGCCTGCGCTACGAAGGACGCGACTTCGGGATGCTGGGTGTGTCGTTCCCTCGCGATGTGTCCCTCGATGGGGAGGAGAAGGAAATACTGCTCGAGGTCGCGGGCGACATCGCCTTTGCGCTGCACGATATCGAGATCGGGAAGCAGAACCTGCACTACGCCCAGATCGTCGCCACCAGTAGCGAGGCCATGGCGCTCATCGGCCCGGATAAATGCCACCTTGAGGCCAACCCGAGCTACCTCCGGCTGATCGGCCGTCCCGGAGAGAACATCCGCGGACTCACGGTCGCCGAGGTAGTGGGAGCGGACTTCTTCGAACGGGAGTTAAGAGCGCGCCTCGAGAGCTGCTTCGCCGGCGAGGATTTCCGCTTCGAGACCACGTTACCCGGACCAGACGCTCGGACCATCGACGCCCTGTACGCGCCGTGCCGCGCCGGGAACGGCGCCGTGACTGCCGTGGCAGTGTGCATTCGCGACATCACCGAACGAAAACGGGCGGAAAATGAACTGGCAGCATACCGCGATCACCTCGAGGAGCTGGTGCGGGACCGCACCGCCGAGCTGGAGCAGGCGAAAGTCGCCTCCGAGGCCGCAAACCGCTCCAAGACAAGGTTTCTGTCCAGCATGTCGCACGAGATACGGACTCCCCTGAACGCGATTCTCGGTTTTTCGGAATTGCTAATCAGGGACCGGGAGCTCACCGATACACAGCGGGAGCGGATGGAGACTGTGAACCGGAGCGGTGAGCACCTTCTCGCCCTCATCAACGATGTTCTCGAGATCTCGAAAATAGAGGAGGGGAGATCGTCCATCAACCCGGCCCCATTCGACCTTATCGCGATGCTCGGGGATATCGAGGGCATGTTCATGGGTAAAATGGACGCGAAGGGGCTTTCCTTCCGGATAGATACCGCCGGGGTTACGGCGCGATACCTCGTTTCCGACGAGGCGAAGCTCCGGCAGATACTCATCAACCTGGTGGGCAACGCGGCCAAGTTCACCGTCAAGGGGGGCGTTGCCATCCGGGCGCGGACGGTTGAGGAGGACGATGGCGGTGTCGTTCTTACGGCCGACGTCGAGGATACCGGGCCGGGCATATCCGAAACCGAAATGGCGGGATTGTTCAAGGTTTTCGAGCAGGGGAGCGCCGGGGTGAAGGCCGGCGGAACGGGCCTGGGCCTGGCGATATCGAGGCAGTTCGCCTGGCTCATGGGGGGCGATATAACCGTCCGGAGCAAGGAAGGAAAGGGGTCCTGTTTCACGCTGCGGATCGCGGCCCGGGCCGGAGAGTCGATTGCAGGGAAAACGATGATGGAGCCGCGGGCCGTGAGCGGCCTTGAGCCGGGACAGGGGCCGTTCCGGGTGCTGGTGACCGACGACCAGCCGGACAACCGCATGTTGATCAGGGAATTTCTCGAACCCGCAGGTTTCGAGGTGAAGGAGGCCTGCGACGGCATCGAAGCGATCGATCTGTTCAAGAGCTGGTCCCCGCACCTGGTCCTTATGGACAGGCGGATGCCCCGGATGAACGGTTTAGAGGCCATGGCGCGCATAAGAGAAATCGACCCGGGCGGAGTGACGAAGATCGTCATGGTAACGGCCAGCGCCTTCATCGAGGACCGGGACAACGCCATGATCTGGGGAGCGGACGCGTATCTCCCCAAGCCCTTCAAGGCGCGCGAACTCTTCGAATGTCTGGGCTCCATGCTCGGCGTACGGTACGTGTACGATGAAGTGGCGCCGGTATCGGCCGCCCCCGCGACGCCCCTGACACCCGGGTCCCTGGCCGGCCTTTCCAACGGGCTTGCTGAGAAAATGCTCGCGGCCACCGTCGAGCTCGACCGCGACGGACTATTCGGCCTGATCGGGGAAATCACCGCGAAGGAACCGGAAACCGGCAGGCAGCTGTACGAAATGGTGAAAAATTACCAGTACGAGGCGCTCATTGAGCTAATAAAACGGAGGCTTGAACAAAATGAAAACGGATCATGAAACGGAGAAACCCGCCAGCATCATTGTCGTCGATGACACGGCGGCCAACCTGGATCTCCTGGCCGGCATGCTCAAACAGAGGGGATACCGGGTGCGCACCGCGCCCAGCGGGAAGCTCGCCCTCCAGGCGGCGCAGGGCGAACCGCCGGACCTGATCCTGCTGGACATCACCATGCCGGAGATGGACGGCTACGAGGTGTGCGGCCGCCTGAAGGCGGACGAAACGCTCAGCGACATACCGGTTATTTTCATAAGCGCCCTTACCGAGACCATGGACAAGGTTCGCGCCTTCTCCAGCGGCGGCGTCGATTACGTGTCCAAGCCGTTCCAGTTCGATGAGGTCCACGCCCGGGTGGAGGCGCACCTGAAGATCCGCCGCCTGCAGGCCGAGCTGGAGCGCCACAACCGCGACCTGGAGGAGACGGTCAAGAAACAGGTGCGGGAGATATCCGAGTCCCAGATGGCCACCATATTCGCCCTGGCGAAACTTTCCGAGTCCCGGGACGATGACACCGGCAGGCACCTGGAGCGCGTGCAGATATTATGCCGATTGCTTGCCACGCAGATAGCCGCCGGAAAACATTCTTCCGGTTCCATCGGTTCCGACTTCATCGAAAACGTGTTCATGGCCAGCCCGCTCCACGACATCGGCAAGGTGGGCATACCGGACGCGGTTTTACTGAAGCCCGGGAAGCTCTCGCCCGAGGAGTTTGAGCTGATGAAGAAGCATTCGGTCATCGGGGCGCAGACGCTCGATGCGGTGAGCCGGCAGTACCCCGGCAACATGTTCATACAAACGGGAATCGAAGTCGCCCGGCACCACCACGAGCGCTGGGACGGCCGCGGGTATCCGGACGGCCTCTCCGGGGACGCCATACCCCTCAGCGCGCGCGTCATGGCAGTCGCCGACGTGTATGACGCCCTGCGATCCGTGCGCTGCTACAAGCCGTCGCGGTCCCACGATGAGAGCTGCGATATTATAGTGAAGGGCGGCGGCACGCAGTTCGATCCCGCCCTGGTGGACGCGTTCGGGGCGGTACATGAACGGATACGTGAGGCCTCCGATGATCTCAGGAGCGAATGAGTGCGTTCCATGAAAGTGATGTCGAACATCGGCGCGCCTCCCTCGATCATGATCGTCGACGATACGCCGGCGAACCTTGAGGCGCTGTCGGACGCCCTCGCGGTAAGCGGATACCGTGTGCGCTCCGCGCCGAACGGACGCCTGGCGCTCCAGGCGGCGCTGAGCGACCCGCCGGACCTGATCTTGCTCGATATCATGATGCCGGAGATGGACGGATATGAGGTGTGCCGCATTCTCAAGGAGAACGGGGCCACGAGGAACATCCCGGTGATTTTCATCACGGCAATGGACCGCGACCTGGACGAGGAGCGGGGCCTCTCCCTCGGCGCGGTCGATTATATCACGAAGCCCATCAGGCTCCCGATCGTCCTGGCGCGCGTTAAAAACCATGTACAGATGAAAATGCAGCGCGACGGTATCGAGATGGAGGTCATGTCGCGCACGGCCGAACTGGGTGCGGCCAACCGCGAGTTGAAGATCGAGATCGCCGAGCGTACGCGGGCCGAGGAGGAACGCGAGAGAACCCTCCATCAGCAGGAGGGGGTCAATCTGCTGCAGCAATCGCTCCTTGCGCCGGCGCCGCTGGACCGCAAGCTCAAGAGCATAACCGACGGCATCGTCCGGATCTTCGACGCCGATTTCTGCCGTATCTGGCTGATAAAACCCGGCGACCGGTGTGAACAGGGCTGTGTCCATGAGCAGGTACATGAAGGGCCCCACGTATGCCGTTACCGCGACCGATGCCTCCATCTGGTGTCGAGTTCGGGCCGGTACGTCCACATTGACGGTAAAGTCCACAGGCGAGTTCCCTTCGGCTGTTACAAGATCGGGCTGGTCGCATCCGGAGAAGAGCATAAGTTCATCACCAATGACGTGCGGAACGATCCCCGCGTACACAACCATGAATGGGCGCGCGGGCTGGGACTGGTCTCCTTCGCGGGATATCAGCTCCTTGTCCCCGGCGAGAAGACATTAGGAGTCCTTGCACTCTTCGCAAGACACCCCCTTGCACCCGCAGAAGATGCGATGCTTGATGGACTGAGCAGCACCGTGGCGCTTATAATACAACAGGCAAAGGAAAATGAAGCGCTCAGAATAAGTGAAGAAAAATTTCGCAACCTTATCGAAAGCTCGCGCGACGCTATCATGCTTATGGAACCTCCCGCCTGGGGATTTACTTCCGGAAATCCGGCTAGTGTTGCCATGTTCAGGGAGGAGAGCCTGGAAACGTTAATTTCACAACCGCCCTGGAAGTTGTCACCGGAATATCAGCCGGGCGGCCGCGCTTCCGCCGAGATGGCAATGGAAATGATAGACAAGGCGATGCGTGAAGGATCAAACCTGTTTGAATGGATCCATCGGCGGAGTAACGGTGAAAATTTCCCCGCTACGGTACTTCTGACACGGGTAGAGGTGGAAGGAAAACTGTTACTACAGGCAACACTCCGCGATATCACAGAGCGTAAACAGGCTGAAAATGAGCTGCGCAGGAAAAATGAGGAACTGGACCTTCTGGTAAATTCAATCGCAAGTATTATCATAGGAGTGTCGGTGAAGGACCGCATAACACACTGGAACCCTTATGCCGAGGAGGTGTTAGGGTTTAAAGCAAGGGACATGATGGGCACACAACTGACTGCGTGTACTATTAAGTGGGAGTGGGATAGGATTTACGAGGCAATAAGCACATGCATCTCTGAAGACAGAAATGTACATCTGGACGATATAAAATATCATAAAAAGAACGGAAGTGATGGCATCTTGGAACTTACGGTGAATCCGCTGAAACGCGGAGGTGACGTACTGGAAGGCTTCATCATTCTTGGCAGGGACCTCACGGAGCGCCGCATACTCGAAAACCAGCTCCAGCAAGCGCGCAAGCTGGAGGCGATAGGCCAGCTTGCGGCCGGCGTGGCGCACGAGATCAACTCGCCCCTTCAATATGTGGGCGATAACATGAAATTCATCATCACATCAATCAACGACATTATAGAACTGCAAAAGAGGTTTGTGACACACATGGAGGCCGCCTCCGGTGGCGGCAGCTGTCTTGCCACGGCGAAATCGCTCCATGAATACATGTCGGAAATCGACCTTGAGTATCTCACCCGGGAACTGCCAAAGGCCGCGGAACAAACCCTCGAAGGAGTGAATCGAATTTCGACGATCGTGAAATCCATGAAGGCCTTCGCCCATCCCGGGACCGACAGGAAAACGCCCACCGACATAAACAAGTCCATAGCGAACACCATAACCGTTTCGCGGAACGAGTGGAAATACGTGGCCGACGTGGAAACGGAATTCGACCCGGGCCTCGTTCCCGTTCCCTGTTTCGCGGCGGAGCTGAACCAGGTTATTTTAAACATGATTGTAAATGCGGTGGATGCCATAAAGGAAGCCAGGGTTGAAAAAACCGCCAGCAGGGGGATTATACGAATATCGACGAAGATGGCCGGCGGATTCGCCGAGATCAGGGTGGCCGACAACGGCGCGGGTATCCCGGAGGAAATACGGCAGAAGGTATTCGATCCCTTCTTCACCACCAAGGAAGTGGGGGAAGGAACGGGCCAGGGGCTCTCGATCGCCTTCGCCATCATCGTGACGAAACACGGCGGAACGCTCAGGTTCGAAACGGAAACGGGACGGGGAACGACATTTATCATCACCCTGCCGCTGGGGGATACGCAGTGATATATGAAAAATAAGGAGAAGCGCCATGGAAACCAAAATCCTTTTTGTTGATGACGACATGAACCTGCTGGAAGGGTACAAGCGCACACTGAGAAATGATTTTATGATCGCCGTCGCCGACAGCGGGGAGGCGGGCATAGAAGTATTGAAGAAAGAAGGCCCCTTTGCCGTAATCGTATCGGATTACAAGATGCCCGGCATGGACGGAGTGGAGTTCCTGACCCGGGCGAGGGCTGCATCACCCAAATCGGTGAGGATGCTCCTTACCGGATACGCCGACATCAACACTGCCATCGAAGCGGTAAACAAAAGCAATATCTTCAGGCTTATCATCAAGCCGTGCCCCAACGAAGAACTCTCCGCGATACTGAGCGACGGCATCGAATGGCACCGTCTCATGATGGCGGAAAAGGAACTGCTTGAGAAAACCCTGAGCGGCAGCATCAAGGTGCTGACCGATGTGCTCACCCTGGCGAGCCCCAGGTCCTTCAGTCACGCGTCGCGCACGCGCAGGGTGGCCAAACTGATAGCGAAGGAAATGGGCATCGAGAACACATGGATGGTTGAGATAGCGGCGATGCTCTCACAGATAGGGTGCGTTACGATACCCGACGCCATCATAGAGAAAGTATTCTCGGGAAAGCCGCTGTTCAATACGGAACGGGACATGTACGTCACCTACCCCAAAGTGGGGGCGGACATAATAAAAAATATTCCCCGCATGGGCAAAGTCGCGCGGCTGATTGATAACCTGACACCATACATTGACGACACGGAAAGTAAAAACTCGGCGGCGGACCTCCCCATCGAGGCGAAGATACTGCTTCTCGCACTCGATCACGACCTCCTGGTGATGTCCGGGCATGATTCCGCGGCTGCTCTGGTGGAGATCATCAAGCGCGAGGGTCGGTATGACCCTGAGGCGGTAAAGGCGCTTGAAAAAATTATTTCCGTGGAAAATAAGCATGAGATAAAAAAGGTACTCATAGATAACCTCACGGAAAAAATGATCCTCCTGGAAGACCTGTTCACGAAGGACAGTGTGTTGGTGGTGTCAAAGGGCGAGGTGGTCACCCACGCCATGAAATTAAGGCTCCTGAATTTTAAAGCCAATTCAGGAATCCAGGATTATGTGAGAGTAATCGTTTCAAAGGACTGATCGTCAACACAGTAGACATGAAAAAGGGACATCATGACCTAAGAGATAGTTGAAAAAACAGAAAAGAATACTTCGTACGGTTATATAGTAAAAAATTCCGGCATTGTTTTTCCGGATGCTTCAATTAATATGGCGTTAAAACTATTTGATGCCAATTTAAAAACAAGACTGATTAATGAAAAACTGGAATCAGCGTGTGAAAAACTCCGGGTTCATCAGGTTGAACTGCAAATGCAAAATGAGAATTACGTGATAAGCAGTCAGAACTTGAAGTCCTACAGTCGAAATATGTTGATTTGTATGATTTAGCGCCAGATGGATATTTTACCCTTAACAAGAATGGGTTAATACTTGAAACAAATCTTACTGGTGCTGATCTTCTTGGTGTTACCCGGTACTTCTCAAACAACCGTTTACTTCCTTCATAATTAACGAGGATCAGGATATATTCCATATGCATCGCAAAAAACTTTTGATGACGGTATATCACAAACCTGTTAACTACGAATGAAATGAAATGACGGCTTTAATTTTTCCGGCATACATCAAAGCGGTATCCAAGCACGAAGGGGATGAATCGAAAACCTGCCTCATGATTATGATTTACAATGATGTAAATAAGCAGGATATATATCATCAGAAGGAACAGGAATGAAAAATAAAAAAACCACTGACACAAAGAAAGTCCCGTCCAATTCAGAAATACCTTCTATGTTAGTAGATCCACCTGCTCATAAAGTATCATTCCCTATCGTCGGCATTGGTGCATCAGCTGGCGGGCTGGCTGCTTTTGAAACCTTCTTCTCAGGCATGCCCGAGGACACTGACCCCGGCATGGCTTTTGTACTGGTACAGCACCTTGCTCCCGACCATAAGAGCATTCTTGCAGAGCTGATCAGACGTTATACTCGTATGCAGGTTTTTGAGGTCAAAGACAATATGATCATAGAGCCTAACTGCGCGTACATTATACCACCGGGATATGACATGGCCCTTCATAACGGTGCCCTGCATTTGTTTGAACCCTTTGCACCCCACGGACTGCGTCTGCCCATTGATTTTTTCTTTCGTTCGCTGGCCCAGGACCAGTGTGACAGGGCTATTGCTATTGTGCTTTCCGGTAACGGCAGTGATGGCACTATGGGGGTGCGGGCCATCAAGGGCGGAGGCGGCATGGTCATGGTGCAGACACTCGAATCTGCCGAGTATGACGGTATGCCACGCAGTGTTATCGCCACGGGTCTGGTTGATTACGAACTGCCGCCAGCCGAAATGGCAACAGCGCTTATAGCCTATTCGTCTAAAGCTTTTAATAAGAATATATCTGCCGATACTGTTCCTGCTCCAAAATATGAAAATACTCTGAAAAAGATATTCATTCTTATGCGCGCTCAAACTGGCCATGATTTTTCATCGTACAAACAGAACACTGTCCGACGACGTATAGAGCGGCGAATGGCCGTTCACCAGATCGATTCGATTGAAAAATATCTCAAATATCTTCAGCAGTCAAATGAAGAGATAAATGCGCTTTTTAAAGACCTGCTTATTGGCGTGACCAACTTCTTCCGTGATGTAGATTCGTTCAATTCTCTTAATGAAACAGTAATCCCCAAACTCTTTACCGGGAAAAGCGCGGGGAGTTTGATACGAGTATGGTCGGCAGGATGCTCCACTGGCGAGGAGGCCTACTCAATAGCTATCCTTATACAGGAACATATGGAATCATTAAAACAGATCTTCACTGTACAGATATTTGCCACCGACATTGACCCTCGTGCCATTTCCTCCGCCCGTGCTGGTATCTATCCGGCAAGCATCGCTGCAGATATAACACCAGAACGACTTGAACGCTTTTTTACATCTGAGTCTGGTTTCCCGGATATTGAATCCCAGACGTATCGAATCAATAAAAGCATACGCGACATGCTCATTTTTTCTGAGCAAAATTTAATTAATGACCCACCCTTTTCCCAAATAGACCTTATATGCTGCAGAAACCTGATGATATACCTGGGCAACGATTTGCAGAAGAAATTAATTCCCATTTTTCACTACTCACTCAATCCCAATGGTTTTCTTTTTCTCGGCACGTCGGAATCCGTAGGTGAATTTACCAATTTGTTTCAATTGATTGACCGTAAGTCTAAGCTGTATTTACGAAAAGATAATGCGCTCAACTCACGATATACTTCCGTGAGAAAATTTTTCCCGCCCAACCACTATACTGAGGTCGTCTCTCCTGTTTCGAATGCAAGTAAACCTCTTCAGAATAAAACGTCTCCGCGTGAATTGGCCGAAAAAACATTGCTGAAGCATCTTGCACCTCCCAGTGCTCTTGTTAACGGTAAAGGCGACATTTTCTACCTGCATGGCCGTACAGGCATGTACCTTGAGCCGACTGTAGGCGAAGTTGACGGTTATAATATGATAAAAATGGCCCGTGAAGGATTGCGACATAAACTTTCAACATCCCTTCGAAAAGCCGTACAGGGCAATAATGTTGTCATCTGTCCGAATTTGAGTGTTAAAACTAATGGTGGCTATACAACGGTTAACCTTACCATCTGCCCTGTTCCCAATGGTGGAAAGACTTCATTTTCGGATCAACTGTTTCTTATTATTCTGGAGGAAGGAAAACTCTCTGAGCCTGGTCATGTTAGGCAGACTTTCCCGCAAACAGCCCTTATTTCCGACAGTATTAATGAAAAGAGCGACCACCATAGTCTCGAAGGCCTTGTGGCATCCCTCAGGAGCGAAATTCGCGAGAAGGAAGAAAACCTTCAGACCACCATCGAAGAACTGGAAACGTCAAACGAAGAGTTGAAATCTACCAACGAAGAGATGCAGTCGATCAATGAAGAACTACAGTCAACCAACGAAGAACTTGAGACTTCTAAAGAGGAACTGCAGTCAGTTAATGAAGAGCTGTCCACGGTCAATAATGAATTGGCAGCGAAGGTTGCCGATCTATCTAAAGTAAACAATGACATCAACAATCTCCTATCCGGTACCGGCATCGCCACTGTCTTTGTGAATCATCAACAGCAAATTATACGTTTTACCCCCACCGCAATTGAGTTAATTAATCTTATACCGGCCGATGTCGGGCGTCCAGTGAACCACATCCTGACTAATCTTTCCAGTTACAACGACTTGTCGTCAGACATACAATCGGTTCTCGATTATCTGATCCCTAAAACAATTGAAGTTCAGACTGTTAAAGGAGACTGGTACAGGATGAACATTTTACCATATCGCACAATGGACAATGTTATCGAGGGTGCGGTGATAAACTTTGTTGATATTACGGAATTGCGAAAACTGCAGAATGAATTGCAGAACCAATTATCCGAAAAAGAGACTCTCCTGCGGGAAGTCCATCACCGCGTGAAAAACAATATTGCAAATATAGAAAGTCTTTTACGATTGCAGGCCGATTCAACTGCTAATCCCGAAGTAAAATCCGTATTACAGGATGCCACTTCCCGTGTCCAAAGCATGCGTATTATCTACGATAAGTTATTATTATCTAAAGACCTTCGTGAAATATCAATAAAAAACTATATTGAAAACCTAATAGGTTCAATCCATGTTTTATTTGTTGATAAAGACAACATAATCATAGAAAAAGATATCACAGACTTCAATATTATTACAAAACAAGCGACTACTATTGGTATAATCATCAATGAGCTTATAACCAATGCTTTAAAGTATGCGTTCAAAGACCGTGACAAAGGTACAGTTTCTATCTCAATAAAAAAAGCTGGAAACATGATAACTATCATTATTCAAGATAATGGTATTGGGATTGACGAAAGAATTATGAAAAACAAATCTACTGGGTTTGGTCTTACTATTGTTAAAATGCTTGTTGAACAGCTAAAAGGCACTTACAGTATTGTGAATGAAAATGGAACAAAATCTATTGTACAATTTGAAACATAGTTCTGCAAACCAGTGCCTCCGCCCGTCCGTGGGTTCCGGCACCTTGTTACTATGAGGTGCGGTACTGTGTCATTGACAGACACTTTTTTATTTTGAGTATCGAGCACATACATGGACATCTTCCCTGTGCGGAAAATGAAGAAAAACCGGCTTTCAGCGTACTCTCAAAAAATGTTGGATACTGCCGCAATGCGCATTCAATACCACGCCCTCTTATCATCAAAATAATTCATTTCTTAACGGATTTTTAACGGCGAACCGGGTAATCCCAACACCGCCGGAATAGACACATTTCTTTCCCGTGGTTAGTATTGTGTCATGATGAGTCAAAAAACAACAAACGGCAGGACGTTCAGGCTCCGCAATTTCATCATAACGGTGGGGAACGATGGAATCACCGCCCTGGAGTATGTCTATTTCGAGAGGGAAGGCGTCATCAGGGAGATTTCCCATCCGGCTGAGATCGACGGGAAAAAGCAAATGCTGGTCATACGCCTGAACAACATGCACGGGAAAGAATCCGGCCTGGGGGCTGATGAGCTGATGCGCATATATGCAAGCCTTCCGGAATGGAGGCGTACCAGGTTTTACCAGCTGTATGATAATGACAGGAACAGCAGATTTCTGTGCGGGTCGGACATGCTGATAAAAGGATCAAGCATGAATTTAGAGGTTTTGAAATAGCATGAGGCATACACCGGGTTTTTTCAAACTGTCGCCGATGGCGTTCCTGTCGTCGGGATATGTGGCGATCACAATGATGGGGGCTTCGATTCTTTCACTTCCCATATCCTCCCGTAGCGGCCTTTTCTCGTCGTATCTCGACTCAATGTTCACGGCGGCGTCGGCGATCACGACAACGGGGCTGATAGTGTTCGACACGGGGACGTATTTCAGCGTTTTCGGCCAGGTCGTCATCCTTTTGCTGGTTCAGATCGGCGGCCTGGGATACATGCTGTTTGTGGCGCTCGTGTTTCTTGTCGCGGGGCGGAAAATTTCGGTGATGAACAACCTCATGCTTCAGGAGTCCGTAAAAAGGCCGCTCGGGGTGGATGTGTTTCGTTTTACGAAAATCGTTGTCCTCTACACGGTGATCATCGAGCTGTGCGGGGCGCTCCTGTTGTCGCTGTGCTTCCATCGCTATTTTCCGCTCCGGCATTCCATCTACTCGGGCATCTTTCATGCCGTATCAGCGTTCAATACCGCAGGATTCTCAATTTATCAGGACAGTTTCAGCCGGTTTGTGAATGATGTCCCGATCAACATGATTGTCAACGCTCTCTCCGTTCTGGGCGCGCTGGGATTTTTTGTGCTCTACGATGTGTCGCGCGTTTTAGCGGAAAAGTGGAAGGGTTCAAAGAACGTTCATGTATCTGTCCATACGAAGCTGATGCTGATATGCACGACGTTTGTTCTGCTGCTCGCTTCTTCATTCTTCTTCTTTACGGAGCACTGGAACGGAGATTATTCATTGCGGCAGAAGGCGCTGTCTTCGTTTTTCCAGGTCTGCACGGCTTCAACCACAACGGGATTCAATTCAATCGATGTCGGTACAATGCAACAGGGGAATCTGTTCCTGCTGGTACTGGTGATGTTCATAGGGGCCGGTTCCGGGGGGACCGGCGGCGGGATCAAGATGACGACTTTCATCGTCGCCATGCTCTCAGTGTGTTCAATTATTGCGAACAGGGACACGGTCAATGTGTTCAGACGAAGAGTGCCGTTTTCCGTGATCAGGAATTCCCTTGCGATAATCATATTGTCAGGAGCCTGGATAGCGCTGTCCGCGTATCTTATGGTTCTGGTCGAAGGGAAGGATCTGATGTGCGTGCTGTTCGAAATCACATCCGCCATCGGCACTGTCGGACTCTCAACAGGGATCACTCCGGGCCTGAGCAGCACAGGGAAAACACTAATCATCCTGTCCATGCTGATCGGAAGGATAGGACCGCTCGGCATTGGCGTTTCGTTGCTTAAGACGGAAATGGAGCCGAATTACAGGTATTCAACGACTGATATTTTTATAGGGTGAGGATGTGATATGAAAAAGTTTCTGGTCATAGGGCTCGGGAATTTCGGGTATAATCTTGCCTGCGAGCTGTACAGGGCGGGGCATGAGGTTATTGCGGTTGACAACAATGAAAATCTGATAGATAAAATAAAAGACAGCGTGTCACACGCCATCATCACGGACGCGAAACGGATTGAAAACATCAGGGATTTTATCAGCGATAAAACGGACGCGGTTATTCTCAATCTCGGTGAATCGCTTGAGCAAACGGTGCTGACCATGCTTGCGGTAAAAAACCTCGGGGTCCGGCGCATCATCGTGAAAGTGGCGAGCGAGGAGCATGGAATGATTTTACAGAAGCTCGGCGCGACCGAAATAATCGTTCCCGAGCGGGACTACGCGAAGCAGATGTCCAAAAAGCTCACGAATGAAAACCTGCTGGATTATCTTCCAATGTCCCCGGATTACGGCATCTACGAGATGGCGCTTCCTGACACATTCGCCGGAAAGCGTATGAACGAGTTGAACATACGCAAGAAGTATAACGTGAGCGTCATCGCTATCAGGGATATATTGAAAAATTCAACGGTCATCAATCCGGCGCCCGATTTCAGATTTCTTCCCGATATGGTATTGTACCTGCTGGGGAAGAGCGATGATGTTATGAGCCTGAAAGCGTAACACGCTTCGACTGCGCCCCGAAGGCGGTTTGATGGTTGCAGGAAAATGAATCAATCAGAAAAAGGCCAAAAAAAAGGGAAGGGCTTTCTGGTCGCAATAAGCTCCAGCCCGTACTCCCCGTACCTCATAGAATGGACACACAGGGTCGCCGCCGAGCAGGGAGCGCCCTGGCTGGCGGTGTATATTCAGACCGGGAGAGACCTTTCGCGGGAGGAGAATGATCTTCTCAGGACAAACATGAAGCTGGTCGGCGATCTGGGGACGGAGTTGATCATTTCGATGGATGAGGATGTCTCGCGGGGGATCATGCGGGTCGCCCGGGAGCACGATGTTTCACATGTGGTCGTCGGCAAACCCCTTGGCTATAAGCCGGTGGGTGTTTTAAAAAGAACTGATATCATTAAATCGCTGATACGGGAAAGCGGGGAGATCGACATCTTTATCGTCTCTGAGCGGGATATCGCAGCCGCCGGGAGGGGGAGAAAACCCGTAGAGCGGGTGCGCGAAATCGACAGGGGTGAGTTCCTTCATATGACGTTCTGGCTGTTCGTGCTGGTGGGAGTCAATTTCCTCCTGAGTCTTTTCATAAACTATCTTTCAGTTGGTTTTATCTTCCTGGCGGCAGTCTCGGTTGTTTCAATGTTTTACAGAAGAATGCCAGTGCTGTACTTCGCGAGCCTGAGCGCCGTTATATGGAATTTCCTGTTTATTGAACCCCGCTTCACTCTTTACATAGCCCGGCTGGAAGATCTTCTGATGTTCCTGATGTACTTCATTACAGCGCTGATAGTCGGCAACCTCGCGACCAGGCTGAGGCTGAAAGAGGTTTTTTTAAGAAAAAGGGAGAAGAACCTTGAAGCGCTGTACCTGATGGGAAAAGTGGTGAATGAGTCGAACAGCAGGGAAGAGATCATTGAAAAATCAGTCAGGCTCCTCCATGTGATTTTTTCTGTTCAAACGGCTGTGTTCCTGAAGGAGGAAAGCGATGTGGCGGGCGCCGTTCCGAGGGTCGGTCATGATTTCACATTCTCAGATGTGGAGCGTGAGGCGTTACAATGGAGCCTGGATAACGGCAGGCCGTCCGGTAAAAACACTGACATGCTGAACGGCTCAAGATATTCATTTATCCCGCTGAGCGGCAGCGCCATTTCTCCGGGGGTGCTTGCTGTGGATGATGAAGGGAAAAACAGTTTAACCGCGGACCAGGAAACACTGCTGTACGCCATGGTTTCGCAGATGACGTCGGCTCTTGAGCGGATAGAATACAGCAAAACGCAGCAGAAAATAAAACTGGCGGAGGAATCGGAGAGGATTTATCAGTTATTGCTGAATTCGGTCTCGCACGAACTGCGGACGCCGATTACCACGATTTCGACATCGGCCAGCGGCCTGATTGACGAAACCCTGGGTGGAAACGGAGACGTGCGGGAGATACTGGCGAACGATATCATCGAGTCCTCGGAGCGGCTGAACAGGATCGTTGATAACCTGCTGGGCTCGCTTCGCATTGAAAGCGGGTATCTCACGCTCAACCTGGAATGGTATGATGTTTCCGAGCTGGTGAGCTATGTTCATAAAAAGCTCAAAAAACTCATGGGAGATCATTCTTTTATCGTGAACATCGGTGAGGATATTCCCATGTTGAAATTTGATTTCATGTTGATGGACCAGCTTTTATCGAACCTGATTTATAACGCAGTCCTTTATACTCCGGCAGGAAGCGTGATAGAACTGGACGTGAGCGCGGATAACGGAATTACCGTAATGCGTGTGAAAGACAACGGCCCCGGCATTCCCTTCGCGGACCGGGCTGATATATTCAACAGGTTTTACAGGGGAAAAGACGTGAAAACGGGCGGGCTCGGCCTGGGGCTTTCCATCTGTAAAGAGATTGCCGAGCTTCATGGCGGGACCATAGCGCTGGAAACGAATGAACACAACGGCGCGAGCTTTGTCGTAATAATGCCGCTTCAGCAGAGCGAGATCAGTGGTGAGCTGGATGAATGAAGGGGGAGTCATTCTTGTCGTTGACGATGAGGTCCGGATTCTCCGATTCCTGAAGATAGGCCTGGAATCAGGAGGCTACCGCGTGGTCGAGGCGCGCACGGGAGAGGAGGGAATCAACCTTGTAGTCACGCACAATCCCGACGTCATTATTCTTGATCTTGGACTGCCGGACATGGACGGTCTTGAATTCGTAAGGAAAATCAGGGAATGGAGCCATATCCCGATAATAGTCCTCACGGTCAGGGACTCGGAAAGGGACAAAGTCGTTCTTCTCGATAACGGCGCCGATGATTACCTTACCAAGCCCTTCAGCATGAATGAGTTGAAAGCGAGAGTTCGGGTCGTTTTCAGGCATAAGAACAGGGATGCGGGTTTGACGCTGTTCAGGTCGGGGAACATAGCGATCGATTACGACAGGCGCACGGTGAAGGTCAACGGCGAAAAAGTTAAATTCACGCCGAAGGAATACGCGGTTCTTACGCTGCTCGCGCGAAACGCGGGTAAAGTGCTGACACAGAACTACATTTTAAAGGAATTGTGGGGACCTCATTACCAGGAGGAGTCCCAGTATCTGAGAATCTACGTCATGCAGATACGAAGAAAAATTGAAGACGACCCCGGCAATCCGCGATACATCATCACGGAGCCGGGGGTCGGATACCGCTTCATCGGCGAGGATGAATACTGAACACTCCCTTTGCGGCATTGAATGGCATCTCGATCGATTTGAGAATTCTGGACTTGTAGGTGTTGAGGTAGAGCTCTTCCGGGAATTCCAGGTCGCAGTCGGGGAGGTAGGGGGTTTCCTGTTTCATCTCGACGACGAGCGTGGTTCCGCGCCGCGGCAGGATGAAACGGGCCGTCGTTGACATGAGGTACTCGTCCATCCTTGCCGAAATGACAGCACCCTGTTTCATGAAGCTCTTGAATGAAAGACCGGGGAGCACCTGGCCGGTCACATCGATGAACTTCCCGCCCCGGTAGCGCAGAAAGCAGTGCCTGCAGGCCGGATCGCCGTTGAAAATGTACACGGATGAAACGCCGATGAGTTTCGTTGAATCGCCGCAGGTGAAGCAGGCCATGGTGATGTCGCTCTCGATCCCGTCATCTTCCCTGTAACGCACGTTGAGGTAGGCGTTTTTTCCGTCGATTGTCGCGGTCCCTTTCCTGATGCAGTCGGTCAGCAGCTTTACGCGGGTATCGTACTCGCTGCCGGCGACGTATCGGGGGTGCAGGTAGGTGTTCAGCGGGGCGATCAGAAAATAGTCCACGACGGTCGAGGGGGCCTTGAGTGCGTCGGCCTTCGGGCGGAACGGCTGTCCGTGTGCGGCGATGGAGACCGCCATGATACAGAGAGTTGCGTATGCCGTCATTTTCATATCGTGCCGTACCCCCCGGGCGTGTGGTCACGGGCGTCGCCTAAACGCCCAGTGCAACATCGTACAGAAGACAAAATTTTTGTAAAGGCGATTTCAGGGTTGCGGAATAATGCATGGCGGGAAAAATTGCGTGTATCGTGCGATATTGCGGGCGGGAAACAACAGGCGGGCGCGCTCGTGCCGCCGCGGACGGGGAGAGTCACAATGTTTCATGAACTTGAAAAAATCAATGAAAGGCCAAAACCGTTCGAGGTCTACACCGCCCGGGACCTGTGGACCGGCGAGCACACCTCGCGCAGGATGCTCGAGTATCATCTCGACGGGACCGTGGACGCGGCGTCGCGGAACATCGATTTTATCGACAGGTCGGCCGGCTGGATTGCCCGTAACTTCGGCCTTGACGGAAATTCCGACGTCATCGATTTCGGCTGCGGGCCGGGTCTGTACACTTCGCGTTTTGCGGCGAACGGGGCGAAAGTGACCGGCATCGATTTTTCCCGCAGGTCGCTTGACTACGCCTCCGGTGAAGCGAAAAGGAACGGCCTGGATATCCGCTACATCCACTCCGACTACCTTGAATACGACACCGATGAAAGATTTGATCTTGTCACCATGATCATGTGCGACTTCGCTGCGCTCAGCCCTGTGCAGCGCTCACGCCTTCTCGGAAAATTCCGAAAGTTGCTGAAACAGGGCGGCTCGGTGCTGCTCGACGTGTATACGCTGGGTTACTTCAATTCGCGGCGCGAGGAGGCGATCTATGAGTTCAACCAGCTTGACGGCTTCTGGTCGGGCGAGGATTACTACTGCTTCGTCAACAGATTCAAGTACGAGGCGGAAAAGCTCCTGCTCGACAAGTACACGATTTACGGAAGGACATGGACGCGCCAGGTGTTTAACTGGCTCCAGTGCTTCAGCGAGCAGTCGATCAAAGACGAATTTGCAAGGCACGGGCTGCCTGTAGGAGAGCTCTATTCCAGCGTAGCGGGTGACGCGTACGATCCCCGGGCGCACGAAACGGCGGTGGTCGCGCGGAGGGAGTAGGGCACCGGCGCGTGTTCTACGGCTGGAAGGGCCTGTCGAAGCTTTTATCGAGCACGCCGTTGGCCTCCATCTGGCTTTCCCACAGCGCTTTGTTGACAAACGGTATTAACTGTTGCATCTGCTCGCCGGTGAGGCGCTCCGGCCGCGCGAGCTTTTCAAGGAGCTTTGCGTCAAAGGCGCCGGTCCTGCCGAATTCAAACCCGATCGCATAAAAGGCCCTGAAGTACACGTCAGTCAGGAAGGCGGGCTGGATGTCAAGCCCCTCGCAGCCGCCCTTGAGTATGCCGCCCAGGTAGCGCAGCCTCAGCCGACGAGCGAGCTTTTCGCAGTAGCGCTCGATGTAGCGGTTGTGGATGGTCTCGGGGAAGCCGCACTGGATGACCACGCCCAACGCCGGGTGCGCACCTGTCAGCGCCGGGGGGGCCATCGCCTCGAAGAGCTCCTTGACCAGGCCGGGCATGGCGTCCACGTACAGGGGAAATCCCAGGATCACGTATTCCGACGCAGCGATCACGCCGACGAGCGCGCCGGGGTCCTTCCTGTGCCGCGCCAGGTGCTCGGTGCGCACGGTGTTGCCTTCCGTCTCAAGAAATCCCCTGATGAAGTGCTCCATCAGCCGTTCGGTGTTGCTTCCTTTCCCCCTGGGCGATCCATTAATGAATGTGAGCTGCATCGGCAACCTCCTCGGGGGCTGTATCGGTGAATGCTATAAAGGCGATCGAAGAGCGCAGGTTGATCGCCTCGCGGCGGAAGATGTCGCTCACGATGGCGATGTCCTCATCGTCGGTGTCCGGTTCCCTGGCCAGGAGGTAGGCGATGCCGGGATAACGGTCATAGCGCTTCATGTGGTGCACCTCGCCGTCGACCTCCTCGAGATAGGGGTGGATGACGGGGATGTTGCGGTCCATGGCGTTTTTCAGAAGCGCGCTGGGGAAACCCATGATGAGCGGCGAGGCGAACACCACGAAATCCGACGAGACATACGATCTGCCCACCTCGTCCGCGTCGTCGCGGAACACGCACAGCCCCGGCGTTTTCACCCAGCAGTTGAAGCATCCCTTGCAGGGCCGGATGCTCTTCTCGCGCAGGTCGATGCGCTTCACGACGTGGCCTCGCCCGGCGAAGGCCTGTCCCAGGGAGTCCAGGTAGCGATCGAACGCGGAGCCGGCCGGCGACGGGTTGCCGTTGAGGATCAGGATGTTCATTGGCGTTTTCCCCTCTGTCGAATCGCGCGGGGCGGGAAGGATACGCCGCGGCCGCGCGGGTGAAGATGGTGCAAGCTGAGCCCTCTCGCATCGTTGTGTCAACAATTATTGAAAAACCCGGCCTGCCCGCCCTTATTGACTTGAATAAAAAGGTCGCATGTTATATGATATATCCGCAGGAATGATGATAAATACGGGAGGTTTGACATGGAGCGAACGGGGATGGTGTCATTTCAGGGAAACGCCCTCACTCTCACAGGGGATCCGGTTGAGGTGGGGCGGATGGCGCCCGATTTCACGGTGCTGGACAACGCCTTCAATCCCGTAAAACTGTCCGACTTCAGGGGGCGGATCGTGATCATCAGCGCGGTGCCTTCGCTTGACACGCCGGTGTGCGAGCTGCAGACGATCCGCTTCAACCAGGAAGCCGCCGGTCTCGACGCGAAGCTGCTCACTGTCAGCATGGACCTCCCCTTCGCCCAGGCGCGCTTCTGCGACTCGCACAAGATAGGCGGCGCACAGACGCTGTCCGATTTCCGCGACAGGGAATTCGCCATGAAGTACGGGCTCTACCTGAAGGAGCTCGGCCTCATCGCCCGCTCGGTGCTCATCGTTGACCGCGATGGGCTTGTCGCGTACCTGCAGATAGTCCCGGACATCTCCAGTCAGCCCGAGTATGACGACGTGCTGCTCGCGGCAAGAAAACTGGGGGCGTGAGGCGGCGGGATGGGCGATCGGACGCTCTTTGAGCTGTCGCTTGCGGTGGGGACAAGCCTCGACCTTGACGAAATGCTCGCGAAGGCACTCGGCGTGTTTGTCGATGCGATGGGGTGCGAGGGAGGTGCGGTGCTGTTTTTCCGGGGCGATGTGGGTACGGGAAACCTTCTCAGCGCCGTCGCGGTGACGCCGGAAGCGCTGCGCGGGTCGGGCGAGCTGGCGGGAGCAGTGCGAGCCGTCGAATCGCTCGCGACGGGCGGACTTCAGGCGCTCCAGGCCGGGTTGCCCGCCACGGGGCGCGCCGGACAGGATTTATTGTACTTCACGTACAGCCTTCCCTTTATCGGGGTGCTTGCGCTGTTCAGGAAAATCCCTCTGGAGCAGCCGCTGCTCGACGCGCTGCCGGCGCTGGCCCGGCGGCTTGCGGTTGCATGCGCGGCGTGCCTCCAGGCAAGCGAGCTCGAGATGGTATCGCGCGCAACAATGTCCATCAACGCCGGGCTTGCGGACTCGGAGCGACGGCTGCTCGCCATGGTGGAGGACATGAAGAGCGCGCAGGAGGCGCTGCGGGAGGGCAGAAACTACCTTGCGCTCATTCTTCAGAGCCTGGGAGACGGGGTGATTGTCACCGACGACCGGATGAACGCCAGCCTGATGAACGTGCGGGCGTTCGAGTACCTCGAGCACGTGCCCGGCGAGGGGGAGGACCTGTCGGTTGACACGATCTTCCGTAACACGGCCGGCGGAGGCGAGGCGGTTCGCGCGCTGCTCGATCCCGCCGCGCCCGACGACAGCGAGGCGGAGCTCGCGGTGAACGGGCAGCACCGCGGCGAGCGGGTCATCAGGGTCAGAAAGACCAATCTTACCGGGCTCATCGCGGGACCGTCGGGGACCATCCTCCTTCTGCGCGACGTGACGCGGGAGAAGGAGCTTGACCGCATGAAGAACGAGTTCATCTCCAACCTCTCGCACGAGCTTCGAACGCCCATGAACGCCATTCTGGGCATATCGAAAATGCTCGCCGGCAGGAACGCCGAAAACCTGACCGGGCGCCAGTCGCAGGGGCTTTCGATGATCCACGAAAGCGGCGAGAGGCTGCTGGGGCTCATCAACGATCTCCTCGATATGTCAAAAATCGAGGCGGGCAAGATGTCGGTGCGCCACAGGCCGTTCCGCACCGCGGACATGGTCAGGAGGATCAGGGACGTGGCCGAAAGCCTCTCGACGACCGACGAGGTGGTCTTTGGCATCCGCGTCAGTCCCGCAGTTCCCGATGTCGTCATCACCGACGAGAACAGGATACACCAGGTGCTGGTGAACCTTGTGGGCAACTCGTTCAAGTTCACCGAGCGCGGCACGATCGGTCTGGAGGTGGACGCGCGCGGCGGCTTGCTGCTCTTCACGGTGTCGGACACAGGCATCGGCATCGACGCGAAAGACCTCCCCTTCATATTCGAGCGCTTCCGTCAGGCCGACGGCTCCATGTCGCGGCGCTTTCCCGGCTCTGGCCTGGGACTTGCGCTCAGCCGGGATATTGTGAAGCTTCTGGGCGGGGAGATCACCGCGGAGAGCGCGCCGGGAGCGGGCACGGTCATGCGCTTTTCCGCACCCTACCGCGATTCGTGCGAGGACGTGCCCGTGCCCAGGGAGCGTCAGTCGTCGCCGCAGGAGTGCAGTGACGGGCGGGCGCTTGTCCTGGTCGCGGACGATGAGGACGTGGGGCGCGAGACACTCCGGCTGCTCCTCGGCGAGCGTTACCGCCTCGCCTTCGCGCGTGACGGGCGGGAGGCGTTTGAGCTCTTCAGCACGCTGCGCCCCGACCTCGTGCTCATGGACATCATGATGCCCGACATCGACGGCTTTCAGGCGCTCAGGGCTGTCCGTGAATCGCCCGGCGGGCAAAGCGTCCCGGTGATCGCCGTGACCGCCCGCGCGATGCGGGGGGAACGTGAGCGCATCCTGGAATCGGGCTTTGACGGCTACATCGCCAAGCCGATCGATGACGCGCTGCTGTTGAACGCGGTCGTAGCTGCGCTCTCAGCGCGCGGGAAGGGGACAGCCCTTTTTGGCCAATACTACGCGGAGGCAATGGGCATGCCGGACGGGAAGGACGATATACTGAAAGCGGCCGAGGATCTTATAGCAAAGATTAAGGACGACGACGGGCCTCCTGACATACTGATCGTGGACGATGTGCGCGCCAATGTCTTTCTGATTGAGTCCATCCTCTCCGATCGCTATCGAGTCCGGAGCGTGAACAGCGCTGAGGGCATGTGGAAGCTGCTTCGGCGCATGAAGCCGCGCCTCATTCTGCTCGACCTCATGATGCCCTTTGAAAACGGCTTCGTCTGCCTTGAAAAGCTCAGCGAAAGCCCCGAATGGCGCGACATCCCGGTGATCGTCGTCACCGCGAAGGACACCAGGA